>JBAUCP010000800.1:0-15292 GCA_049677625.1 Occallatibacter sp.
CACTCACAGCAGCGATGCCGAAGTCGTGGCCCGCGCATGGAGCGAGTATGCCGACGGACGTTTAGAGTGAAGCTGCAGTAACAGCGCTGCCGATACCGCAACGCTTATGTGCCGGCGAATTCGTGAAACACGCAAACGAAACCTAGTCCCGGGCTGTCGCCGAGCAGTACGACGGAACAATAGATCCCGCGTAGCGGAAATACAACCTATACTTTGGTATAGTCAGCTTTGCCTTTTCAGGGAGGTGTGACAGGCCCATGATGCGTTTGGGCACTTATTGATTTGGCCAAGCCGCTCGATCACAAGGGCAGTCTGACCCGCTCGCCCATCTTTACGAGCTCTGCCAATGAGCCTGCTCGCATCTTTTCCATCACCTGGCGCCGATGCATCTTGACGGTGATTTCGCTCAGATTCAACTCGTCGGCGATCTGCTTATTCAAAAGGCCCGCGGTCACCAATGCCATCACTTCGCGCTCGCGCGGAGTAAGCGAGTCGATGCGCGCACGGATTGAGTCGAGAATTGTTTCCTCCATGCGGCGAGCCCGGTCCGACGCGAATGCCTGCTCGATCGCATGCAGCAGTTCTTCCTTTTGAAGTGGCTTAGTGAGGAATTCCACCGCTCCTGCCTTCATCACCTTGCGTACCATCGGGATGTCCCCATGCGCCGTCATAAAGATTACCGGGATTTTAGTTCCCGACTTCCGCAGTTGCTCCTGGAACTCAACGCCACCTATTCCGGGAAGCCGCGCATCCAAAAGCAAGCAACCTGCCATTGCATCGGACCAGTGAGCGCTAAATCCCTCCGCAGTGGAATAGCACTTCGCGTTGATTCCCACTGCTTCGAGAAAATTGGAAAGTCCCTCGCGAATCGATTCATCGTCATCTACGATGAAGACTGTTTCCCGTTCGTCCTTCGAAGCATCTGGCTTTTCCGTCATGATTGTGGCCGTACTGTGAATTGTAAGGTGGCGCCGCCCCGGGCGGAGCTTTCCGCCCAAATCTTCCCGTCATGGGCTTCGATAATGCTGCGACAGATGGCCAATCCCATCCTGTGCCTCGCCAAAATGCCATCCGCGCCAAATGAGCGCAGCTCTTAACAGCTAAAACGACCTGATCTCCGCATAATCTTGGGGTGTGCCCCGCGAAATTCCATCCGGGCTCGAGAAGGATAAGTTCTTCGTTCTCGGAAGTAGGTTTCTGGGTTCCTGAAAGCCCAATCTTTCTTGCGTCCCGGCTTGCTGTAGTCGAATTTGTAGCTGTGCCTCGCCAAAATTACGTCTGCCTTTATTTTCATAGCCTTCCAGCTAGCACCAATCGGGCGGACCAACGAACTCTTAACCGTTAAGACATCAGGACTTCTGTTCAATTTCTCGGCCGGATGGTATTTTGGCGACGTACAGCAGGTTGCGTTGCTCGATGCGGCCAGACTAGCCAAACTGCGTCATCCCCCGCTTGGGTGAATTCAGTTTGATTTAGATCTGAAAACCGGAAATCGCTGGCACTCTGCAACTGCTGCTCAAGCCGGCAAGTCAATTTGGCGTGCTGGCTCAATCACAATTCATTCTCAGAAGAGACAACTGACGACAGTTCGTATCCCGCTCAATCGCGCGGCTCGCCGGTCAGGAACTCATAGCTGACGAAGGCGACCCTGGCACTGTCCGGCGACCAGGATGGTACATTGATGGTGCCTTGTCCTCCCAAGAGCTGTGCCAGCGCCTTGATCTTTCTGTCCGCAAGCGTCATCAGGTTCAGCGTCACGTCTTTGTTGGGAGGATGGCCTGTGACACCTTTTTCGTAGCTGATGTAGACCATCGACTTGCCGTCGGGCGAGATGTGTGGAAACCAGTCGTTTGTCTCGCTGGTGAGGAATTGCTCCTGGCTACTGCCATCGGGACGCATGCGCCAGATTTGCATATGGCCGGTGCGCTCGGAGTTGAAGTAAATCCAGGCGCCGTCAGGCGAGTACTCGGGGCCGTCGTCCAATCCTGGCGCGCTGGTGAGGCGCTTCTCCTCGCCGCCCGCAACCGGAATTGAGTAAATGTCAAAATTATCGTCACGCTGGCCGGTGAAGACGAGGGTCGAGCCATCCGGCGACCAGCCATGCCAGTAGGATGGTGCGTTGACGGTGATCTGTTTTGGCGCTCCGCCGGCAATAGGCAGCGTGTATACCAGCGATTTCTTTAATTGCGTTGAGTCGCTGATAGCGAGCATTGTGCCGTCGGGCGAGATGCCGTGATCGTTATTGCACTGGACCTGCACGCCGGTGGGAATGCGCTGCGGCGAGTCACCGTCCACAGCAAGTTTATAGATGCCTCCATCCTGATTGAACAGGAAGAAAGAACCATCCCGCGACCAATTAGGAGCCTCAAAGTGTGCCTGCGCCACGTATGCTACGCGGCGATCGGTGGAGGCGATGGCAACTGTTTCCAGAGTGCTCCAGAGAAGCGGCTTCGCGTCTGCGACAGAGAGTAGAACCTCGACCCTTACGTGAGAAAAGCGCGCGGTTCGTGTCGCGTCCTTTTCGTGCGCGCACACGCCGATGCCCACATAGAATTCGCCGCTCAAGGGCAGCTTGATGGATGCGCCCGAGGGATGCAGATTGCCGTCTTTCCCGGCGACAAACGCATAGAAGAAGTCGCCGCGTTTCTCCAGGCGCATGCGCTGCGGAGCCACGACGTTCGATTGCACTTCATGGTCGTCCGCGCCCGGCTGCAGCCGAAACTGCAGCGAGGTCAGCCCGTCGCCGTGCCGTGCGACATCCACCGCCGGCGAATTGCCGTCGAGACTCTGCCGAATCATCAGCACCGCCTTGCGGTGATTGTCGCCCGCAGCGCCCTCGAATGCGATGTCGGCTGAGATCGCAACATCGCCAGAGACTTTTTTCCAGGCAAAATGGAAATCGTCCACGCCGAACCACATGTTTTCGCCGCTGCCGGTGACCGTGTAGATGTCGCTCGCAGCGTCATAGCGAGCCGTGCCGGGGTGAAGCACGGCGCCAACATCGCCGTGGTCCTCAAACACGCCCAGAGACGACGAATGGGTCTGTGCATGCAGTGCAGGAGAAGCCACTGTCGACAGAATTGCAGCTGCGATCAGGACAGGAAAATAGCGATTTGTTCGCGCACTCATGGTATGGCTCCGCAGCGTTCTGCGCTTCACGCGCCATCTCTTGTCAGGCGGCAAAGTGTCTGCTATGGTTCGGTGGAACGATAGCACCCATTTCAAATTGCGGTCAACGAACGCGGGTTCATTGACGATACGTGGACTCATGATTCGGCTTGATCGGGCACTCTAGTTGGGTTGGTCCTTCATCCAGGCCGGGAGTTCTCCAATGCACATTGCTCCGTTTGGCTACTCTTCGCGGACTTTGCTCCGTTCGTGCAGAGCCGTTCTTCTTCTTACGCTGCTGGTTCTGTTTCCGGTTTCGATCTTCGCCAAGGTCGTTGTCTTCTGGCAGCCTGACTTTCCCACCATTGCCAGCCAGCCGTTGGAGCGTTCCGTGCTGGAACGCGCGCTGAATGGAATGGACCCTGTGTTTGCCGATATGGCTTCGCTGAAGCAGCCGGCAACGCTCGAAGGCGCAGACCTGCTGGTTTTGCCTTATGGCTCGGCTGTGCCCGTGGACGCGTGGAAGTCAATGGAATCGTATCTCCATGGCGGAGGGAATCTGCTCGTGGTGGGCGGCCAGCCGCTGCGGGTTCCGGTTACGCTGGCTGACGGCAAGTATGAGGCGCTGCGAGCGCAGGACACCTATGCGCGGACGCTTGACTTTCGGCACACGTACGAGGTTCCGGTTCCAAAGGATGCGCGGTTTGCCTGGAAGGCCGGCTATGCGCTGGGGACGGCGCCACGGATTCGCGCGGAGAAATTCTTCACAATCGAAGGGCATTTGAACGGGCTTGGCTATATGTCGGACAGCGCGGGCCTGCTTGTGGCTGCGCCGGTAATCGTTGCTGATTATGCTTTCGGCCCGATGATGGGCAGCCGCGTGGTCGCACTCGGCTTCGAGCCTGCATCGGGATACTGGCAAAGCGACGATGGGGTTGCGCTCATCCGGCAGAGCGCGAATTATGCACGACGAGGCACTGTGGATCTCTCGATTGAGACGCTCTTTTCCGTAATCCGGCCGGGCGAGCCGCCCGTAATCACAGCGCATCTGCATAGCCCGCATCGGGAGAAACCGCGCGCTGCCGCGACCGGCGAATTGAAGATTACGTTGAACTCAGAAACCGGAGTGGTTGATACCGCAACTCTGCCGGTGATGCAGACGGGAGAGACTGATTTGGCGGTGCCGTTCCATAAGCCACTGCCGGCTGGGTTCTATACTGTCTCTGCTGTTTATAGCGAGGACGGAGAGTTTCGCGCGTTTTATCAGAACGGTTTCCTGGTGCAGGAAGCGGACGCGGTACATGCGGGGCCGGTGCTTGCCACGCATGGGGACTTCATTACGCGCGATGGTGCGCCGTTCTTTCCTGTGGGCAGCAACTACTTTTCTACGGAATCGAATGGATGGGACTTTTCCGGGCCGCGCAACGCGTGGATATGGGATCGCGATTTCGCCGAGATGGAGCAGCACGGCGTGAGCTTTGTTCGCACCGGCGTCTGGATGCCGAACGGACGCTTTATTGAAAACAATGCGGGCGGCGGCGCGAACGAGCGGTTTCTGCGCAATCTCGAGGCTTTCCTGCTGTGCGCGCAGCGCCACCACATCGCGGTCAACTTTACTTTCTTTGCGTTTTCTCCGCGCTCGGGAACTCCGGGTCGTGAAGATCCGACTGCAATACCGCCGAATCCTTATCTCGATCCGTCTGCCGTGCGCATGGAGCAGGCTTATGTGCGGTCAGTGGTGGAGCGCTTCAAGGATGTGCCGTGGCTCTCGTGGGATCTGATCAACGAGCCGAGCTTTTCCAACCCGCGCTTGATCTTTCATGGCAATGTGCCGAATGGCGATCCGAACGAAGTGGCCGCGTGGCACAACTGGCTGCGCATAAAGTATGACGGCAAGCTGGCGGTGCTTGCCGATGCATGGGCCGTGCCGGCGGAACAGCTTGGCAGCTTTGACGCCGTGCCTCTGCCTGCCAGTGTGGACTTGAATTATAGCCGCTCCGGAAATCCGCGGCAGGTGCGGGCCGTCGATTACAACCTCTTCGCGCAGGATATGTTCAGCGGCTGGGTGCATTCGATGGTCTCTATGATTCGTGGAACTGGCAGCAGGCAGTTGATTGACGTGGGGCAGGATGAAGGCGGCGTGACGGACCGTGTGCTGAATCAGTTTTACGGAGGCGCGGGTGTTTCGTTCACCACGAATCACACCTACTGGCAGGATGATGCGCTGCTATGGGATTCCGTGGCGGCAAAACGGCCCGGCATTCCGAACATCACGGGAGAAACCGGGTATCAGCCTGTGTGGGAGCCGGATGGTGCGTGGCGCTATGACGAGTTCACCGGGCTGGGGCTGACGGAGCGCAAGTGGGTTCTTGGCTTTGCCTCCGGATCGAGCGGCGTGATGCAGTGGGACTGGGATCGCGAAGTGGATTTCGGCATGAAGCGCAGCGACGGGTCTTCCAAGGTTTGGGAGAACAAGATGCGCGATCTGGGCGAGTTTGCGCGCAAGGCTGCGCCGCTGGCAACCGCGCTCACGCTGCCCGAAGTTGCGATTGTGCTGCCGCAGTCGCTGCAGCTTTCCGTGAACAAGGCGTTTGCGCTGGAGGCACAGCAAAACGCGGTGCGCGCGCTCTATGGAATTGCGCGGTCGCAGGCCTATGCCGTGGGCGAATACCAGATTGAGCTGCTCGGATCGCCGAAACTGATCTTGCTTCCGTCCCCGTTTGGACTGACCGATGACGCCTGGCAGGCGATTACGGAGCACGTGAAGGCCGGCGCTACGCTTCTGGTGACAGGGCCGTTGGATGGCGATGCGCATTTGCACGCCACGGGCCGGCAGGAGGCGATTGGGATTCCTTACAACACGGTTCCGCTGACGATTCGCGATCAGGCGGCGCATTTTCCGTGGGGCGATGAGGAACTGAGCTTTACGGGGAATAAGACGACGGTTTTGAGCCAGGCGCAAACTCCGAATGGCGAGGTGTGGGTGGAAAAGTCGCTGGGCAAGGGCAAGATTCTGTTTTCTGCCCTGCCGCTGGAACTGAGCGACAATCTTCCACTGCTAGGCAACGCGTATCGGTATGCGTTGAAAACTGCGGGCGTGGCGCCGGTGTACACGACGACGCTTACCGATCCCGGAATTCTGATTGCTCCCACCGTGTTTCCGGCGGCAACGCTGTATGTGCTCACATCGGAATCCAGCCGGCAGCAGGTTGCATGGGACGATGTGCGCAGCGGGCGTCATTTTGAAGGAACGCTCAAGAGCGGCAGCGCCGCCATTTTGCTGGTGGGAACCGATGGAAAGGTGCTTGCTGCGTACAACTGGCTGGCACAATAGAAAGGAAGAGGATTGGAGCTGTACCTCGCCAAAATGCCATCCACGCAAAATGAGCGCAGCTCTTAGCCGTTAAGACTACCCGATTTCCGCATATTCTTGGGGTGTGCTGACCTGACTCCAAATTCCGTCCAGTTCGGTGTATGAAATCGTAGCCTGCATTTTTCTGTTTCGCTTTCCTGAAAAGCATTGTTTTGGGCCGGTGAGCATGGGTTAACTCTCTGCGATATCTGTACCTCTTGGTGAGCGGTATGGTGGTTTCGTGAAGGTCGGCGAGCTTCGCCTTGAGATGTCTTGGCTCGATGTCGGCCAACTGTTCATCGAGAACGATATCGGGAGTGGAAATTCAACGCGGCGCGATGATGGACAGAGGGATCGCGGCGCGAATTGAAGAAAGCGGTCTTGCTTGCATGAGGCAAATGGAGTTAGTATGAAGGCCCTCTTCAGATCACACATTGGTGGGCGGGATGGTTCAGTTGTAACGAAGCGGCTGTTCATCTCACCTATTAAAGTGCTGCAACTTCCAAAGGAGATTGCTGCTCCTCTGTTTTTTTTGGGAAGGACCATTCTTTGAAGGGCCGAGGTGCGGGGCCGGCAAGCTGTCACTGGATTCGAAAGTCAGAACGGGAGGAAGGTTGTTATGGCAAGTATTGCGCGCATTCCCATTACAAATGTCTACATGGAGGGCGACTACACGGGCAGTATTCTTGTGGGTCCCGAGCAGAAGCCGATGAACGTGATTCTGGACACAGGGAGCAGTGCACTGGCGCTGGATGGGACGAAGTATCAACCGGACTTGGGCGCCGGGGATCAGACCACCGACCTGGCCCAGACCGACACATACGGAGACAACAGCAGTTGGACGGGGGCGCTGATCCAAACGCAGGTCTCTGCCGGGAGCGGTTCCAATGCTGTGACGCTGAAGGGAGGCAACGCGGCGATTGCTTACGCCTCGTCGGGGAACATGTGGGGTAACTCGGACGGGATTCTGGGGCTGGCGTATGCTCCCCTCGATGACGCTTTCACGATGCCCGATAACACATGGACGCAAAAGTACACGGCGACCGAAGTGCGGACGGGAAAGCAGAGTGATATTACGCCCTACCTGACACAACTGGCGGGCGCCGGCGTGACGTCGGACATCATCTCATTCCGGACGCGGCGGTCTTTCGTTCACACTGGGACGGGCAACGACCAGACCGACCCTCTGAACCAGGGTGTAATGATCATCGGCGGTGGGCAGGAGGCGACGGACCTCTATGCCGGAAGCTTTCAGACAGTGAAAGTACTGTCAGATGCCTGGTATTGCACGAATCTGAAATCGGTCGTTGTTGGTAGTACAGCTCCAATTGCGGCCAGGATTAACGGGCCAAAGGGTATGCCTTCGAATTCTATTGTGGATAGCGGGACAAACAGCCTGAGTCTGGGCTCGCAATTGTTGAAGGCGATCCTGTCGAAATTCTCAACCGCGCAGCAGGCGCAATTGAACAAATCGATCAAGGACCAGCAGCCCGTGTCGGGGTTGAATATGGCGGAGTGGCCCACAATAACATTTGTGCTCCAAGGCCTGACCGCCGACGTCACGCTTCAGGTGCCGCCGGAAGATTACTGGCAGGCGAATACCGGACAGGTTGGAGCTTGGATGTCGGCGATTACACCTGGAGAACCCGGCTTGGCAATTCTGGGATTACCACTAATGAACGGTTACTTCACCATCTTCGATGGAGAAGCGGACGGTGGCAAAGGCGTAATCCAGTTCGCCACGGCTGCCGGGTGAGTCTCCGGTTGTGTCTCGCCAGAATTCCATCGGCCTGTATCTTCATAGCTTTCCAGATGGGATGAGTCGGGCGGTCCAACCGGCCCTTACCCGCTAAGATATCGAGACTTTTATTCAATTTCTCAACCGGATCGAGTTTTGGCGAGGCACAGGTTCTCTGCAACCATGCGGAAGATTACAGCGGTTTTTCCAGTTGCTGTAAGGCGAAGCCGCGAATGCCGAGTGGCTTTTTCATCCTCGGGGTCCCCGCAAACAGGTCCTCGTTTGTGGGGTGAGAGTAAAAGCCACCT
This sequence comes from Occallatibacter sp., assembly GCA_049677625.1. Taxonomy (GTDB): domain Bacteria; phylum Acidobacteriota; class Terriglobia; order Terriglobales; family Acidobacteriaceae; genus Telmatobacter. Next base: position 8,507 of record JBAUCP010000800.1, read on the forward strand.
TGCACGGCCCTCAAAAAGTCCACGTGTATTCCGAAAATGCTCTGGATACAACTCACCTGCTTGTTGTCTGGGGAGCTGCTTGGAATTTCTCCAAATGCGCCTTTGCCAAATCAGGTTGTTTCAACTTCAGATAGATTTTTGCCAGGAGAAAATGAATCTGGGCATCGCTGGTGCCCAGCTCTGGCAGAGTCAGGGCTCGTTCTCCTTCGAGTGCGGCATTCTTGAAATCTCCCACATCGTCTAATTCCTTTGCCAATTCATAGTGCGCATCGCGAGACTCGGCATCGTCTTCGATGGCCCGTCGATCTTTTTCAATGCTGTCTTTGTCGCGGCCAAGTGCAAGCAGGAACCTCCCGTATGCAACGAGAATCGATGCGCTTTGCGGCGTCTTCTCCGGAGATAAATTTTCAGCCTGCTGGTAGAGGTCCAACGCCTGAGTCGCATCTCCCAGAGCTTCGTGCGTCATGGCAAGATAGAACACCGGCAGAGGACTTTTGGGCGAGAGCGTTTGGGCTGTCTGAAGCGGCGAAATCGCTAATTTGAAGTCGTTTTGCATGTAGTAAAACACTCCGAGGAAGAATTGCGCTTCTTCGGATGTCGGATCCGCCGTAATGGCCGTGATGAGACAGCTCTTGGCAACATCGGGACGATGCGCAAACATGGCCAGCCGGGCCTTGAGCACCAGGGCCGGAACCATGTATGGGCTCTCATGCAGAGCTGTATCGACTTCGCTGACAGCAGCATCAAATTTCCGTTGGGCAAAATCCTGTTTTGCGTTCTCGTAATGTTGCGCTGGACCGACTGCGAGTTGGAGTGCGAGGAGCCAGATCATAGAAGCTTGCCCCCGGGCGCCAGAGAGTAGTACTTGCCTGCAGGCACATGTTCAAAGCGGTCTGTGCGCCTGATCGCCGTGGGCCATTGAACCTGGATCCAGTCAGCATATGCAGCCGGCCCCAGGCCCAGCACATCGCGCGGGTCGCAGGAAGAAAGATAGCTTCCGCCGCCTCGCTTGAAAATGCCGTGCTCCACGCCATTGGCCGACCAGGTGATTTTGGCGCCAACCGCAAGCCCGGCGAGATTCAGGCCGATCCAATGATTCGCGTTACGAACGACATTGTGAAGGATCAGTGGAGCTTCGCCATTGTTCCCGACAACCACATCCACACGCCCGTCATTATCCAGATCGCCAACGGCAAGTCCGCGGGCTGCATACGGCTCTTTGAATGCCGGACCGCCCGCGGCACTTATGTTATCAAACCCATTGCCATTGTTGTGAAAGAGCAAAAGGGGTTCCCGATACTGCACGCTGTTGTTGACCGATTCGATTCGATCGTCCGGGTGCCCATTGGCCTGAATCAAATCCGGCCTGCCATCCAGATCGAAGTCGACAAAGCGGCAGCCCCAGCCCGAATACATCACCGTTGCCATGCCGATTCCCGTGGGCCCGGCTACATCCTGAAATGTATTGTCTCCGGAATTACGGTACAAGGAATAGCGTTCCCGGTTGATGTTCGCGACAAAAAGATCCTGCCGCCCATCCCCATCGAAGTCGACCGCATCCACGCCCATGCCGGAGCGAGCCGCGCCATCCGCGCTATACGCCACTCCAGCCTGGAAACCAATTTCTTCAAACTTGCCGCCTCCCTTGTTCAAATACAGGAAGTTGGAAACGGAATCGTTGGCGACGAACAGGTCCATCAGGCCATCGTTGTTGATGTCCGTCGCGACAACCCCAAGACCTTTCCCTAGATACTGGCCAATGCCCGAAGAGGCGCTTATGTCGGTGAAGGTTCCATTGCCGTTGTTCTTATAGAGACGGCTCGGCCATGGGTCGTAGGTGATGGGATAGCAATAATGGCGAACTCCGTTTGAGCTGCAATCGTGTTCCAGCGTCTTGCTGTATTTCACGAAGTGACAGACAAACAGATCGAGCAGGCCATTGTTGTCGGAATCAAACCAGACGGCGCTGGTGAACAGCCCCGGCTCATCCAGGCCCGCAGCTTTGGCCACATCCGTAAAGGTTCCGTCACGGTTGTTGCGATAAAGAATCAGCCGCCCATAGGTTGTTACCAGAAGATCGGTCCATCCGTCTCCGTCGTAGTCGGCAGCGGCAACGCCAATTCCGAAATCTCTTCCCGCCACGCCTGCCTTTTCCGTCACATCGGTAAAGGTGCCGTCACGGTTGTTGCGGTACAAAGCATTGCGCAGTGGCTTTGCGGGCTGAAAGAAATCAGCCGGACCGCTATTTACAAAATACAGATCCATCCAACCGTCGTTGTCGTAGTCGAATATGGCGACTCCGGGGCCCATGGATTCAGGCAAGTAGCGAAGCGGCGAGCGCGCGTTATCGTGCCTCCAGGTGATTCCTGTTTTCTCGGCTAGCCAGGTTTCGAAATATTGTTCAGGGGGCTTCTCGGAATCGATCCTGGCATCCGGGGAGGAATTCTGCAATATCGGCAACGCTCGGGAATTCAAAGTTCCTGCGCTCAGCGCCGCCAGGCCTGTCACAAAATCGCGTCGCGTAATTCCCAACTTCATTCGTCTCCAAAATAAAGCCGTTCCGCCGGGGAGTCGTCTGTATGGCAACTCTCCCTTTCCTTGCGATCCGATCTGGCCATCTTCCGCTGCAATTGGGGCCGCAATACTCACTTCAAAGTTAACAGGCCAGATGAATTCATCTGGCCTGTTGGTTGGAGTTTCAGTTAAATTGGCGTTTAGAAATCGATTCTCGCGACAAACTCGCCGCTTCTCGGAGCAAAGTTTCCGCCTGCGCCGGAGATACCGCCTCCGAAGACACCGAAGAGTTGGGAACCGGTTCCGCTCGCAAAAGGATTGGACGTATTCGAAAAGCCGGGATACGCCCAGCGGTTAAAGACGTTGAAGAAATCCGCGCGGAGTGAGAATTTCAGCCCCTCCTTTATCGGGATGACCTTGCCAAAGCCCAGCTGTTCGGCGGGATACCTCGGGGAACGGTAATCCCCGTAGTACGGCTTGGAGGTCGCGTACGTTCCGGCGGCCGGGTTTGCCCACGCGGCGGGGTTGAGGAATTGCGTGGTGGAAGGGTTCACGTTGTGATCGTTGAGGCCGTGCAGGAAGAGTTTCTGGCCCGAAACACGGTTCGCCCAGACTCCATTGCCGAAGGTCACCGAAGTCAGAGTGCTCGTCGAGTTCGGGGTTTGGATCGGGAAACCGCTCTGGTAGTGGAAGATACCGTCGGCCGTCCAGCCCGTGAGCACGGCGCGCCTCCACCCGTTCTGCGAGAAGCTGAATCGCGGCACCTCGTAGTTGAAGTAGAAGTTGAGCATCTGCGGCTGATCGATGGACACATAGGACTTCGCGCTCTTGGGCGGGCTAGAGGGATCCTGAACCGGCATCGCCGTGGTATAAGTTCCAGTGCTTGTGATTGTTCCCAGATTCTTCGACCACGAGTAACCGAGGCCGCCCGACAGACCGTTGCTGAGCCGCTTGGTGACCTTGATTTGAAGCGCGTCGTACCACCAATTGCCATTATGCTCGTAGTAGTCGCCAATGCCACCGAATTGCGGGTACGGCCGTAATGCTTGAGCCAGGGTGGCTCCCGACGGGAAGGTGGCGTACGGAGCTGTGAAGCCTCTTGCTGCCACGGCGGCAGAAGAGATCGGCTGCGTCAGCAGGTTGAAGTCAGTCGGATTGGTAACGTTTAAACCGTATTTAGTTGAGAGGATCGACGGAGTGAGTTCATTTATAGTATTCGTCAGCCCGTCGGAATTCATCCAAACGCCACGGTTGGAGATGTAAGACGCATTGACCGACAGATTGTTTGCGATCTGGCGCTCAATGCCGACGGTCGTTTGCACAAAACGTGGCGGACGGCCATTGTTTGGAACAATGAAATTCGGGGGCGAGTTGGTTGAACCAACATTCGGGTAAGCGCCAGGGTTGAAGTCGGTGGCTGTGATAGCCGCCGGGGAGTACGGTATGCCATTGGAAAGCTGACCGGCTGGAAGACCATAGGAAGGACTGGTGAGAAACACCTGGTTAAAGCCAAATCCCTGGTTGCTGTAGCCTTCCTCATTCATGAAGAGCTGCGGGCCGGAGTAGAATCCCGTCCCCACATGGATCACCGTCTTCGGATCGACTTGATAACTGAAGCCGAGGCGAGGCTGAATCATCCAGGGATAGAACCTCTCGAAGATGCAGTTGCAACGCCCAGCACCAAACCCCTCGTATTCGGTTCCACCCATCAGGCCGCCGGCTGACGGATTCACAACACTGGGACTAAATTGGGTTTCTCGGAGAAACTGTTCGCGTTGCATCTGCTCGAAGTCCCAGCGGAGTCCGTAGTTCACCGTGATTTTGTGCGTGAGCTTCCAGGTGTCCAGCGAGTAAATCGAGCTTTCGACGCGGTGAAACCATTGAATGTTATCGTTCCCGATGTTTGCGCCACCCAATTGGCCAAGAGCGAAGCTCGCGAAACCGTCGCCGAGGCTGGCTCCATATAGATTCTGGCCCTGGGACGACGGCAGCGACGTCTGAGCAGTACCGAAACCGTAAGATCCAGCCGATAGGTCGTTGTGCGTGCCAAACAGCTGATGACGGAAATCGCCGCCAAATTCGAAGGTATGGCGGCCGTGAGTCCAGATCCCGGATTCAGTGTCGTAATAATTGTCGTCAATGAATGGAGCATTGTTGATTCCCAACTGATTAACGTTTTGATGGTTGGTAGTGAGCCCGCTGAAGATCGGGAAGGTATTCGCCGCGCCGCCCGGCATATTGGCCGCCGTGTTCAGTCCAAGGGTCGACGCCTTGAAGTCCTGCACCGCCGAATCCTGCAGCGCATCGTGGCGTGTAAAGTCGAATCCGGCGTGAAGCACCAGGTTCGGCGTGGCCGTATAGTCCGCATTGAGATACAACTGGGGAGCGGGGGTGTGGTTCCAGCGGGTCGAGCCTCCCACGGTGTTAATGCCGTCATCCGCATTGTCCTTGTTCCCAATCTCGTGAATATAGTAACCCGAAAAGTGCCACTTCTCACCGATCGAGTGATCGACCTTGATGCTCGTCAGGTACTGGTATTTGTTGTTTGGTTGCAGATTCGGGTAGTTGTTGGTCAGCGCATCGGCATTGGATCCGGCCGGGGTGGGCATGTAGGTAAGAGCCTTCTGCGCCACTGGATCCCATGTGCTGGGCGCCCCAATAAAGTTGTTCGGGAACGGATCCCGGACCGTTTGGGTCGAACCATCCGTGCAGGTTGCCGTTCTGGTCGTCGCCGGGTTATACACCGCGCCATTGATCATCGCCCGGCCTAGGCAGTCCAGAACCGGGTTACCGTTGTTGTCCACAATGGGACCAAGCAAGTTAGAGCTCAGATCGCCATTGCGATAGGCTGTCGTGGGAACCGTGATGGTTCCATCGTTGAGGGTCTGCGTGTTGTGGTACTCCTCGTACGCGAAGAAGAAGAAGGTCTTGTTACGGCCGTTGTAGAGGTGAGGAATCAACACCGGTCCACCGAAAGAGCCGCCAAAATCAAGCTCCCGTTGTACGGGGTTATACTTCTGGCCGCTTGAGGTGTTGTTGAAGGGCTGCCCGGCGTCAAGGTCCTCATTCTCGAGGTAGTTGAAGGCCGTTCCATGCAGGCTGTTGGTGCCGGATTTCGAGGTGTAGTTGAAGACTCCGCCCCCAGACTCGCCAAATTCCGCCGAATAGTCGTTCACCATCAGGGATTCTGCGCCAAGCGATTCGACCGAGGGCTGTTGCTCATCGGAGATGGCGCCCTTGACCGCCGAGGTGTCGTCCAGGCCGTCCATGAAGACGCGGTAGGTGGTGGCCGGCGAGCCGCTGATGTGGATGTCGTTCCAGCCGCCCGCGATGGTTCCCGGCACCAACGCGGCAAAGCCCATCGGGTCGCGTATAGCTCCGATGCCGTTGATGTTGATCGGAAGCTCATTCAGGTCCCTGGTGGTGACCTCGACATTGTTTTGCGGGCTGTCGGTCTGAAGCATTGGTGCATCCGCGGTGACCGTAATCGTCGCCGTGGCTTGCCCAACGCCAAGCTTCAGGTCGATCGTTGCCACCTCACCGACGGAGACGGTGATCCCGTTGCGGACCAGCGTGGCGAAGCCAGGCGCAACCACGGTGACGGAATAGGTGCCCGCAGCCAACTCCGGCACGGTGTATGCTCCCGTGTCCGTCGTTACGGTGGAGCTTTGCGTGCCCATCGCCGAGTTGGTGACTGTTACCTTGGCCCCCGCGACTCCGGCGCCGGACGAATCGGTGACGGTTCCGGACACGCTACCGCGATCGAGTTGTGCAAAGCACGAGACGCTCGCGCAGCATAGCACGATGAACATCAGACTCAAATTCAAGTACTTGAGCCAACTTCTTTGCTGTGCCATTTGGCCCTCCTTGGCCTCTCCTGAGGTGCAGTGATGCTTGGTTGGTCTCTGCGGGAAGCGCGCTTCGTTTCCGCAGGTATTTCAACTGACAGAACACTCTTTCAGTTGATTTCCAAATGCAGCGATCACTCTATTCCCGGCACTGTCTGTTTCCGCAACGTTAGAACGCGCCGCTAACGGTTCCGCTTCACACTGAAAAACAAGCAGGTTACATAATCTGCAGAGAGTTAACAGTAGCTACATGAAACGCCCGGTCCAGCGTGACCTGTGCATCGCCAAAATACTCTCCGGGAGGAGTGAGCCTGCTTTACCAACTCTGCAGACGTGTTGGCAGTAGTTCCCGGTTTACAGCGGTTCTCCAGTTGCTGTAAGGCGAAGCCTCAGTGGCTAAGTGGCTTTTTCATCAAGAAAAAGC
>JBAUCP010000801.1:0-4966 GCA_049677625.1 Occallatibacter sp.
ACGCAAGGCCTCTCAATTTACCTCTACGGTTGCGGATGCGGTCGAAGATGGTTTGAGTACGGCCAGGCGTGCCGCCGAAGATGGGCGCGAAGCGGTGGAAGAATTCGTTCACGACACGACTAAGCGAGCGAAGCGTCGTCCAATTGAATCAATCCTGCTTTCACTGGCGGCCGGCGTCGTTTTCGGATTTCTGCTGGGTCGAGCAACAAGTGGCGAATAATTCATCTCGGGTGGGAACGTCGCAGGGCGTGACTGTGTTCCTCGGTTATGTGCAACAATACGTGCCATGGGCATCCTACTTCAGCCATGGGCACTGCTCACGCTTGGCATCGTTGCCTTCCTGTTCTTTGCGTACTTGGGGCGGGAAGACAGAAGGTAGTCACCACGAGCCAGCGGTCGTAGTCACGCTCTGCGATGATGGCTCCCGCTCGTCGCCTCAGTTCGAATGTGGATTCGCCGAAACAGGAACGTCAGCCGGGGTTGCCGCGCCGGTTGGCGCAGCCTGATTCGAGTGCTTCGCCATAAACTCCTGCGCGCTCTCCGTATCCAGCTCCCCGTTGTGGCGATAAAAGACAAAGGATTTGACGGCCAGCTTGAACTCGCACGCATGGAACTGGTCCGGCTTCTGTCCGATCTCGCCGAAGATCACCTCCACCGACTGACCCGGCTTCTTCCACTTCGCCGGATACGCCTCGCTGCCGCTCGAGGCCATCAAGTGGTCGTCGCAGTCGTAGGTGAACTCTGCCCCGTGCGGCGCACCCTGCTCGTCGAACAGATTCGCGCGCCCGAAGGCGTGATAGCCCCACCCGTTATGGTTCCAGTTAGTCTGGTAGATGTGCAGACGCAGCGGATAATCGCTGAGGCTCCGCTTGGCCACCAGAACGGCAGGAGCACATATCACGGCAACGACTGCGAGCATGAGAGCAAATCGGTTGACCTTCATGCACAGCATGTTAGCTCGTCTGCCAATGCCGGACAAGAAAAATTTAGGAAAACCCGCCTCTATGGATTTCCCCAGTCGACAGCTTGTGCGACAGCCTGCCCCGGAAGATGTCCGAAGACGAATCAAACGCCGCTCTTCATGACGGCTTAACTCCAGTTCAGGCGAAAGACGCCGGAGCGGCAGTCTCTCAAGTCTAGTAGTTTGAATAAGATGATTGGTGGCGGAGGACGGGATCGAACCGTCGACCTTGGGGTTATGAATCCCACGCTCTAACCATCTGAGCTACTCCGCCGGAGAGTGGCCGCTTGGGGCCAGCGAAGGGATGGGCGGAGCCGGGTCCGCGCGCAATTCCCAGTCCTGATGATACGGGGGCCGGAATGGAAGGTCAAACGGCGGATCAAGGCTGGCAGGAGCCGCGGCGGGCGCGAATATGCTGTGCATGAATCCACGATACCGGCTCCTGTAAACTCGGCTGCATGAGTTCCTTGCGCATTGCGGGCGTGATTCCGGCGCGGCTTGGGTCCACGCGGCTCAGCCGCAAGGTGCTGCGGCCCATTGCCGGCCGGCCGATGGTGGAGTGGGTGTGGCGCGCGGCGCAGGCCAGCGGGCTGATGGACCCGGTGGTGGTGGCCACCGATTCCGGCGAAGTGGCCGAGGTTTGCCGGGCGCGCGGCGTGCCGGTGGAGATGACTTCGCCCGACTGCCCCAGCGGATCGGATCGGGTGCGCGAAGTGGCCGGCCGCATCGAGGCCGACATCTATGTGAACATCCAGGGCGACGAGCCGACGCTGACGCCGGATTTTTTCCCGCCGCTGCTGGGGCTGTTCGAGCGGCCAGAGGTCGAGGTCTCTACGCTGGCCGTCCGCTGCGCGCCGGAGGAGTTTGCGAATCCGAATGCGGTGAAGGTGGTCACGGCGCTCGACGGCCGCGCGCTCTACTTTTCCCGCGCGACGATTCCCTTCGACCGCGACCAGACGGGATTTGCCGGCTATCGCAAGCATCTGGGCATCTACGCCTATCGCAAGGCGGCGCTGGAGCGGTTTGCATCGCTGCCGCCCTCGCCGCTCGAAAAGCTGGAGCGGTTGGAGCAGTTGCGGCTGCTCGAAAACGGCATCGGGATTTATGTGGCCGATGCGCCGCGGGACACGATTGGCGTGGATACGGAGGAGGATCTGGCTAAGGCGGAGGCTGTTTTGAAGCAGGCTGCGATGCGAGCTTGATCGTGGTCGAGGCGACACGCTGAAGAGTGTCCGTGATTTCTCCCGTTGTTCACTGGCCACCTGAAACGCTGCTATACTTTTGAGCGTTGGCGGTTCGCTGCAGCGGGGTAGTGCGATGCGATCTGGATTTCTTGCTCTCTTTCTCTGTGCTCACCTGACGGCTCTGTGCCAGTCCGTCCCATCTGGTTCTGCTGAACTGGGAAAGACGCAGCAAGGCGCGCAGCCGTGGATGAGTTGCAGCCTGCTTTCTGCGCACGGCTCGACTCCATGCGCTGCGCCACGCCTCTGGAACACGCCGCCAATCGATGCGAGCCATTTTTTTGCTTCGCCGTTGTTGAGCCCCGGCGCGCAACTGCCGCGCCCGCAGCTCGCGCTGAATGGACCGCTCCTAATTTCTCCATTGCAGTCCGCGCAGTGGCCCCGCGCCAAGTGTGAGCCGATTCCGACTCAGTGGCCCGACGCGAAACTCGAAAAGATCCCCACGCAGTGGCCGCATCTCTCCGTGGTGCCGGTCAACTCTCAGTCCGGGTCTCAGCCCGGCTCTTATCCCGGCGCATCCTTCACCCTGCAGCCTCCAGCGAAGTAAGCGGGATTCGCTTCACTCGCCGTGGAATGTGACCGCGGCAGAATTCCGAATTGCGCGCAAGAACCGGATAGCGCACCGCACACACAATCGGCGACCATGGTTTCCATGAACAGGAAGGCGCAGCTCGCACCGGTTAGCCGCACGAATCAAAAGCTCGATCCCGAAGCCGCATGGGAGCAACTGCTGGCGCGCGACGCGAAAGCCGAATTTTTCTACGCCGTGACGACGACGGGAGTCTTTTGCCGGCCGGGGTGCGCGAGCCGGCGGCCGCTGCGGGCGAATGTGCGCTTCTTTCGCACCGCGGACGAGGCGCTCGCTGCTGGATTCAGGCCCTGTATGCGCTGTGACCCCACTGCCGCTGCGCAGGGCAATTCGTTGGACCGGATTCGCAAACTCCTTGAAGCCAATCTCGACCGGCGGGTTTCGCTGGCCGAGCTGGGGCGGCTGGTGCGGATGAGCCCGTTTACCGTGCAGCGGCTCTTCAAGCGCACGATGGGCGCGAGCCCGCTCGAATATCAGCGCGCGCTGCGGGCCAGGAGCCTGCGCGGCGCGCTCAAGAGAGGAAATACCGTGACCCATGCAATCTATGAAGCGGGGTTTGGTTCGTCGAGCCGCGCCTACGAGGGCGCACAACTGGGCATGACGCCGGCGCGGTTTGCGCAGGGTGGGCGCGGCGAGCAGATCCGGTGCGCTTCCGCGCCTTCGCGTTTTGGTTGGATTGTGGTGGGAGCCACAAAACGCGGGCTGTGCTGGCTGGCGCTTGCGGCAACCAAAGCCGAGGCCGAGGCCAGCCTGCGCGAGGAGTTTCCCGCGGCTGCGATACGGCGCGATCCGTCGCTCTCTCATTGGATTGAGAAAGCGGTCGAGAGCGTGCGCATGGGCACTCCGCTGCTTCAAAATCAGACCGGAACAAAGCAAAATCAGACCGGCACGGAGCCGTCGCCGGGGCTTGCGAATCTTGACCTGCGCGGGACGGCGTTTCAACTCAAGGTGTGGCAGGCGCTGAGGCAGATTCCGCGCGGGGAGACGCGGACTTATAGTCAACTGGCGCGCGAGATGGGCGATCCCAAGGCTACGCGCGCCGTGGCCCGCGCCTGCGCGTTGAATCGCGTGTCGCTGATGGTTCCGTGCCATCGCGTGGTGGGCGCGAGCGGCTCGCTCACCGGATACCGGTGGGGCGTGGAGCGCAAGCGTCAACTGCTGGAGGCTGAGCGGGCGTGAATTTGCCCCTTCCGCTCGTCTAGGGAACCTCTGAATAAGTCGGCGTTTTGAAAGGGCACGGCTTTAGCCGTGCCGCAAAGTGCCCAATAAAATGCGGGCTTTAGCCCCTGAGGGATGCATTTAGAGGGCGTAAATGGCGTTTATGAGATGACCTCTAGTGAAAGGCTTCAGGTTCGTGGCTTCCCACCCTTTCCGCAGGAAAAAACGGAAAGGATGGGGCACGGGACAGTATTGCTTGTGCTGGCGAAGGCTTCAGGTTTGCACGGGGCGGATGCGCTCATCCGGTGTAGCCGCCGGAGGCGTAGAGGGTTTGACCGCTCAGCCAGCCGGAGTCGTCCGAGGCCAGGAAGGCGGCGATGGTCGCGATGTCATTGGGCTGACCGATGCGGCCCAGCGGCGTTTGGGCTTCAGCTTGCTTCTGGAAATCGCTTCCGATGAAGCCTGCCTCTTCAGTTCCTTCCGTCTGAACCATGCCCGGGTTGAGGGCGTTGACGCGGATCTTTTTGGGGCCAAGTTCCTTGGAGAGCGAACCGGTGATGGTGTTGACTGCTCCCTTGGTGGCGCTGTAGACAGCGGCATGGGCGAACCCGGAAGCCACTACCGATCCGATGTTGATGATGCTGCCGCCGGCGGGATTGAAGCGCGCAACCGCGGCCTGGGTGACGAGCAAAAGCCCGAGCACGTTGACGTTGAACTGCTTGTTGAAGTGTTCGGGAGTAATCTGCTCGAGCGGGCCGAACTCATAGATGCCGGCGTTATTCACCAGCACATCGATGGGGCCGAGCTGCTTGACAACCGTCTCGACGAGGGGCGCAATGGTTGCCGGTTCGCTCAGGTTGGCCTTGACTGCGATGGCCTTGCCGCCCGCTGCTTCAATCTCGGCGACGACCTTCTCCGCGCCTGCCTTGCTGGCTGAATAGTTGACTGCAACCGCAGCGCCGCGGCTGCCAAGTTCCTTTGCGATGGCTGCGCCAATGCCCTTGGATGCGCCGGTAA
>JBAUCP010000802.1:0-3631 GCA_049677625.1 Occallatibacter sp.
AAAGCGATTGTGGATTTGAAGGCTTACTGAGCTTCGGACAAAAAATACTCTGTCATCCTGAGCGAGTCCGCGACGCGGACGAGTCGAAGGACCCGCTTTTCGGGATGCTCAAGATCGCGCAGGGAACTCATGAAACACCGCTCTACGACTCAACCTCTTCCGCCGGCGTCATCTCCTCCGGGGCCGGAATGATTCCCATCTCCCGGTAGATCGGCCGCACTGTCCGCCGCAGCGCGGGCAGTTGAGTGAAGAACCACGCCGCGCCCAGCAGCACCGCAAAGCCGTTGATGATTACCGTCCGCGGCGCGCCCACGCCATTCGCGATCAATTCGCTCACCATCCGCAGCGGCAGCGCATGATTCGCCAAGCCCCACGAACCGCCGATGCCGTGCGTCATAACGCCGGCCAGCAGGCTGCCGAAGGGCGCCATCCCCATGAAGGTCATGGTGTAGTAGCTCATCACGCGGCCGCGCTTGTCCTCGCTCACCAGCGTCTGGATGATGGTGTTGCTGGCCGCCATCCCCTGCATCATGCCCATGCCGGCAATCAGCACCATCCCCATCGAAAGCCAGAAGCTGCGCGACAGCCCGAAGCCGATCAGCCCCAACCCGAAGACAGCCGCGGCAATCGGAATCATGCGGATCAGCCCGCGCACGCTTTTGCGCGCGGCCAGTGAAAGCGCGGAAATGAGCGCGCCAACGCCCATGGCGCCCATCAGGAAGCCGAGCGTGTGCGGTCCGCCGTGCAGCACGTTCACCGCGAAGATGGGCATCAGCACCACGAATGGCATCCCCACCAGGCTACTCACTGCAAACAGCAGCAGGATGGTGCGGATGGCCAGAAAGTTCGAGACGTAGCTCCAGCCCTCCTTCAACTCGTGCAGCGCCGATGCCGCCTTTCTGCGCACGACGGCCGCGTCGATGCGCATGGCCAGCAGGGAAGCGATGACGGCGATGTAGCTGATGCCGTCGATCAGGAAGCACCACGCCTCACTGCTGACGGCGATGACCATTCCCGCCAGCGACGGGCCCACCAGCCGCGCCATGTTCACCATGGATGAATTGATGGCGATGGCGTTGGACAGATCGGCGCGGTCGCCCACCATCTGCACCATGAACGCCTGCCGGCCGGGCATGTCGAACGCGTTGATGGCGCCTTGCATCACGCTGAGCGCCAGAATCCATTCGATGGTGATGTGCCCGGAAAACGTAAGCACCGCCAGCAGTAGCGACTGCACCATGGAGAGCGCCTGCGTCCAGATGAGCACCTGACGGCGATTGAGCCGGTCAACCCACACGCCGGCAAAGGGCGCAAGCAGAAACGTGGGAATCTGCCCGGCAAAGCTCACCACGCCCAGCAGCAGCGCCGATCCGGTGAGCCGGTAGACCAGCCACGACGTGGCGATGCGCGTCATCCACGTGCCGATGAGCGAGATGCTCTGCCCGCCGAAGAAGAGCCTGAAGTTGCGGTGCCGCAGCGCGCGCCACGCATGCGAAATGCCCGCAAGCGCACGCGGCTTTTCGGCGACGGCGTTAGACACTTCTGTTCGTGTTGTCCGGTTGCGGGCGCTCACAGTTTGTCTTCGTGCGTGCTTTTCTTTTTGATGCGCGACGAACGAATACTTCTATCTTATTTTCTGTGAGCCGAAGGATTGAAGCCTCCGCCGGTCCCTTCAGCTCCGCGAGAGGTGCGAAGTGTCAGGACATGACTTCAGTGCCGGCCTGAGCGAAGTCAAAGCGTGCCGTACACCGCGAAAGGCACTAAACTGAAATCATGCTCGATTATGAGATTTCTCCCACTGAAGCCGCGGCGCTTCTCAAGCAGAAACAGGCCCGGCTCATCGACGTGCGCGAGCCGTGGGAAGTTGCCACGGCGCGGATCGAGGGCTGCGTGCCCATGCCGATGGGTGATGTGCCCGCCCGCGCGCACCAGGATCTGGACCCCGAAGAGCGGCTGGTGGTGCTTTGCCATCACGGCGTGCGCTCCATGAACGTGACGGTCTGGCTGCGCAATCAGGGATTTGAACAGGCCCAGTCCATTCGCGGCGGCATCGACGCATGGGCCGCCGAAGTCGACCCGGCAGTCGGCCGATATTAGAGATTGGCGCGGATTTCGCCGCCACGGGATAAAGAAATGATGCAGAAACGCTTTGCCGCGCTCGCCGGGTGCTTTTTTCTGTTCTTCGCCGCAGCCGTGTCGGCTGAGGTAAAGCCTTCGGCGCTCTTCACAGACCATATGGTTCTGCAAAGAGATGTGGCAGTGCCGGTGTGGGGCACGGCCGATCCCAGCGAAGCGGTGAAGGTGACCTTCAACGGCCAGACGCGCTCCACAACCGCAGGCGCAGACGGCAAGTGGATGGTGCGGCTCAGCAGGCTCAAGGCCGGCGGTCCCTACGAGATGAAGATCGAGGGGAAGAACTTGATCTCCATCCACGATGTGCTGGTGGGCGAAGTGTGGCTCGCCACCGGCCAGTCGAACATGGTGTTCACGGTCTCCAAGAAGGCCGCGTTCTTTGCCGGGATGCTCGACGAAGACAAGGAGATTGCCGCCGCCAATTTCCCCCAGATCAGGATGTTCACCGAAAAGACGGTGAAGGCTTACACGGCACAGGACCAGGCGCTCGGCGACTGGAAGGTTTGCAGCCCGGATACGGTGGGCGCATTTTCTGCGATTGGCTACCTGTTTGCGCGCGATCTCCAGCAGCAGTTGCATGTGCCGGTGGGGATTGTGACGGTGGCCTTCGGCGCCAGCACGGCCGAGTCGTGGCTGCCGCGCGAGGCGCTCGCGGACGATCCGCAACTGAAGCCGTTGCTCGACCTCTTCGATGCGCGTGAGACCTATTTCAAAGATCATCCTCACGCAATGGCCGCCGACGCGCCGCCCGCGCCGCAGACGCTGAATGCGCGTCCGCAGGGACCGCGGGCGGGGCCATTGTTCGATCCCACCGACGATCAGCACGAGCCCACGGTCATGTTCAACGGCATGCTCCATCCCGTGATTCCCTACGCCGTTCGCGGCGTCCTCTGGTACCAGGGGGAATCGATCGTGGATGGGCGGCAGGGCGTGGAACTCTACCCGCATGTGATGGAGACGCTTGTGGCCGAATGGCGCGAGCTGTGGGGCGAGGGCGATTTCCCGTTCTACGCAGTGCAGCTTCCGGCGCTCAAGAATGTCTCGAACAACCCCATGGTGCGCGAGCAGCAGGCAAAGATTCTTTCGCTGCCCAACACCGGCCTGGCTGTGACCGTCGATGTGGGCGATCCGGACAACGTGCATCCCAAAGACAAGGAGCCGGTGGGCCAGCGGCTGGCGCTGATCGCGCTGGATAAAACCTACGGCCGCAAGGATGAGTACTCGGGGCCGGTCTTGAGCTCGATGAAGATCGAAGGCAGCGCCATCCGCATCCGCTTTACGCAAGTGGATGGAGGACTGGTTGCCAAAGGCGGGCCGCTCCAGTGGTTTCAGATTGCCGGCGCTGACCAGCAATTTGTAGATGCGGATGCTGCCATCGAAGGAGACGCTGTGGTGGTGAAAAGCGACAAGGCGCCTGCGCCGGTGGCCGTGCGCTACGCGTGGGCCAACTATCCCTTCGGCTGCAATCTGTATAACGCCGCCGGATTGCCCGCCGCGC
>JBAUCP010000803.1:0-2698 GCA_049677625.1 Occallatibacter sp.
GTTTCTGGTTGAGCAGTGCGGCCACTCCCGCCATGCCGGGAGCGGCTGCGGAGGTTCCGCAAAAACCGACAAAGTCGTAGCTACCGCTCGATCCCGCGATGCAACTGCCACCGGCGGCGGCCCTGCAGCCGAAGTAACCGTCGTGGCAGGAAGCGGAAAACGAAACGTCCGGCGTATAGCGTCCGGCAAGAGCCGCAGGCACTCCTGTTCCGGTTTGCCAGCTTGGGCTGGGCGTGTTGTAGACGCTCACTCCACCGCCGGATGAGGCTACCTGTGTGCTGCCGGATGTTCCCGGCTCGTTCCATCCGCCTTCGGGAATGTAGCTAAGAACCGACTTGAGCCCTGTGCCGTTTGCGGAGCTCCAATATGTAGAAGGATCGCTCGCGTCGTTGAACTCCGTGCCGCCTACACAGGTGGCGTAGCTCGACGAGCAGATAGAGTTCGGACTGTTTGCTGCCGGGCTTGCGGGCGGCGTGGCAAAGGCCGTGTCGCAGCCGGATGCGCCGGAGTCGCCCGACGATACGAAGACGGAAATGCCTTCCACGGCTGCCTGCTGAAAGAGCGTATTCCAGAATGTGACGCTCGATGAACCTGCAGACGACTCGCAGCTTCCAAAGCTGATGTTCATCACCTGCGCGGGAACAGGCGAGGTTTCTACCAGGTACTGCGCATCTATGGACACGCCGCCGCTGGCCGTGCTGGCCACCACCAGCAACAGGCTGGCTCCGGGCGCCACGCTCCCGGAACGTTGTACGTCGAGCGTTGCCTCAGTCTGCAGATCGGTTGAGGTTCCGCTCGACGGCGGGCTGGTATAGGCCGGACCGGGATCCGCGCCGCCATACGCGGTGGGCACCACCTCGGTCGGATTGCTGAACGTCGCCCCCGTCTGCTGACGAAAGTAAGTGAAATCGGCAAAGTCGGTGCGCGATTCGGACACGATGCCGATGGTCTGGCCTGCTCCGGTCAGGCTGGCCGGCACATCGTAGATAGTGTCGAAGTCGGCCGGTCCGACGAAATACGAAGCCGAGCTGCCGCTGCCGATGGTCATTTGCGGCGCGCTCGTCTGCGGCGCGGTCATGTGATACAGCGGCCGGTCGTCGATGGTATACAGGCCGCGAACTGACTGGATGGCCGCGGCGAGCGATTGAGGGATCAGCGGATCGCTGCTCACCGAGATACGCTGATTTCCGTTCACATTGTAGTAGTGAATCTCGGTCCCGAAGGCCTGCCCAACGTCCGCCGCCGTTCCGCTGAAGTTGATGAAGATGCGGCTGGGCGACACCCAGTTCACATGCAGTCCCTGCGACTGGAGCCATCCGGTGAGGGTTGCAATGTCCTGATCCGAGAGTCCGAAACGCTCGCCGAACTCCTCCGGCGTGAGCCAGTGGTGGAACTCGGGCGAGGCTGGATTCTGCTGGTCGGCAAACAACTGCTCCAGCGCCTGCTCCTGTTCGGGCGAACGCGCCAGGACCAGGGTCATCGGGGCCAGTGCTTCGTTGGCAGGCACAAGCCCCATATTGTTGGCCGCATTGGCCCACAAGGGGCGATGATTGGGCAGCGCCTGCAGCCGCGCCGGATCGGTCTCCTGCGTAATCCGATTGGCAGTCTGCGCGTCGAGCGCTGCTCCCGGCCACACCAGGAATGCGGTAAGCAATTGCAAAAATAGGAGTTTTGCCCAAACGGGGGCCGCGCTCAGGGGAGCGCCGCGGCCACAGACGTGAGCAAAAAAAGAGCCGGGGAAAAGCTTACGCATCGATTCTCGATCCTTGTGGGCCCTGGGTGGATGAAGGGATTATAGGAGACACTTTGGTAATTCTTAATGGTACTAATGGGTAACATGACTTATTTTTCACATTCTGTATGAAGATGGTTAGCGAATATAGCTTGCATTTTGCAAGATAGCTGGGCAAGAATTCCTGATCGGCGGCTTCTCGCGGCTTTTCTCTCTGTGCCCGGACGCCGTGAATTCAGAGCGTGGAGGACCGGAAATGAGCGGCGTGCGGGTGCTGGTGGGAACGCGGAAAGGCGCGTTCATCCTTACTGCAGACGGCAAGCGGCGGGACTGGGAGGTGAGCGGGCCGTTCTTTGCCGGATGGGAGATCTACCACATGAAGGGCTCGCCGGTAGACCCGGACCGCATCTATGCCTCGCAGACCAGCGGCTGGTTCGGCCAACTCGTGCAGGCCTCCACTGACGGCGGCAGGAGCTGGTTCCAGCCCGGCGCGCCAGCGGGAGAAGCAGCGGCGCCCTCCTGGCCGCCCAAGATCAGCAACAAGTTCGTTTACGACTCTTCGGTCGAAACCGGCAAGCCGCTCACCACTCACCAGTGGTACGACGGTACGCAGCATCCCTGGGAGTTCAAGCGCGTATGGCACCTCGAGCCCTCGCTCGTTGACGCCCACACCGTCTATGCCGGCGTGGAAGACGCGGCCCTCTTCCGCTCCTCCGATGGCGGCGAAAGCTGGCAAGAGCTGCCCGGCCTCCGCGGCCACGGCACCGGTCCCGCCTGGCAGCCGGGCGCGGGCGGCATGTGCCTGCACACGATCATCCTTGATCCCTCCAATCCGCAGCGCATGTACATCGCCATCTCGGCCGCCGGCGCCTTCCGCACCGACGATGGCGGCGCGACCTGGAAGCCCATCAACAAGGGCCTGGTGTCGCCCTTTATTCCTAATCCCACGGCCGAGGTGGGCCACTG
>JBAUCP010000804.1:0-4610 GCA_049677625.1 Occallatibacter sp.
CCAGCGAAGGCTCACGTCCAAGCGCCATCTGATCTGAATCCGCCCGCGTCCCAAACATCTCCAGAGAGTCCGTCAGCGCCCATCACCTACGAGCAAAAATGCGAAGGCAGTGCATGCGCTCAAGGTCCTTGGAGTCAAGCAACATTTAATCAGTACGGGGCACCACCCATTAAGGTGACAGCATCATTGGACACGCCTCAGCCGCCACCATCCTCCACTGGGCATCCTCGCGCATCCGTTAAGTTTTACACTGACAGAAACGACGACGATGGCCAGTTCGCAGTGATCTGCGACCGTGCTTGCAAGGCTGTTTCTTTATGTAGTCTACCGGGGTTTAACCAAGGGGATTTTGGCAGTATTCCTGACCGTCCCGACGTGGCAGCTTTCGTTTTTAAAAGACAATTTCCAGCGGCGTATTGGTGTGTCTTGACTGTGGAATCGGAGGACGATCAGCCTGTGAAAATACTTGGCGTGAAAACCCTAACTTTTACTAACCCCGCTCCACCTCAATAAAGGGCGCAGCAGGCGCAGTGATAACTTCTATAGAACTCTTTCGACTCGCTCTTCTCCTCCATCTGTCTTCGCCGCGCCGGCGATACCGGGCTTCTGTGGTGCAGCCGGAGTGCGCAGCGGCAACGGCTGCACAGGCGGCGCCTGGTGCATCGTCACGATGATTGCCTCGGCCGGCTTTTTGCCTGCGCACTGGTAGGAGTGCGGCGTGCCCGCGTCGAAGTACACTGCGTCGCCGGGTTCCAGCGTGCAGTGATGGTCGCCATGGCGCAGCTCCAGTTCTCCGCTCAGCACATAGAGAAACTCAAAGCCGGCATGAAGGTGCGGTTTCGGCTCGGCATTCCCCGGCGCCGGAGTGAACTCCGCGAAGTAGGGGTCCATGTGGCGGTCGGGCACCATATAGCCCAGGCTCTCGAAGGTGTAGGTGGGCGGCTCTACGCCGGTCTGCGGCAACCGCACGCGGTCCTTCTGCCGGTGGACCCGGAACATGGCCGTCGGCTCGGTCTCAAAGAAATACGAGAGGTCCTTCGAGAAGACCATGGCGATCCGCGCCAGGTTGCGCAGCGTCGGCACCACGCGGCCGGTCTCCAACTGCGACAGAAAGCTTGCCGATAGCCCGGTGTGCTTGCCCAGCTCCACCAGCCCCATGGATTTCTTCAGGCGCAGCCGCCTGATCCGCTCCCCGATCCGCTTTTCGGCAATGAACCGCTCGGCCGTCTCCGGATCAGCCTGCGTCTTCTGCATCTCGTCGCTTCTTACCTCAGCGCGTTCGCTCATCGCTGCCTTTGCTTCCTCCTTTCTGGAGTAGGATGCAGTCTGAACCCGTATTGTTCCTATCAACAATTATTCCTATGTTACCAATTAGCCGCGCATGCTTCGCGCCACGTGCAACTGTCCACGTACCGCGTTATCCTAAAGCGTGTTTCATCCCTGGCCGGTAAGAGATCGGCCTTCGCTCCTCGAGACTGAAGGTCCATGTATTTTGTTGCATTTGCGGCACGGCTGAATCTGCGATCCCCCTCCAACCGGGCTCAGCAAAGGCCTGGCCAGCCAAAGGAATCCTATGACCGACGAAACCTCCATCCCTCTAGCAACCATCGCCGACATCGGCCGCTTTGAAGGCCAGTCCGTAACCCTGCGCGGCTGGCTCTATAACCTGCGCGAGTCGGGCAAGCTGCTGTTTCCCATCTTTCGCGATGGGACGGGGACGATTCAGGGGGTTGCTCACGTCAAAAGCGTCCTGCCTGAGGTCTTTGATGCGCTCAAAGGGCTTACGCAGGAGTCGAGCGTGATTGTGACCGGAAAAGTGCGCGCAGATTCGCGGGCGCCGGGAGGATTTGAGCTCGATGTTCAGGGTTTGACCGTGGTGCAGAGGGTTCCGGAGAGCGATCCATACCCGATTACGCTGAAGGAGCACGGGGTCGACTTCCTGATGGAGCACCGGCACCTCTGGGTGCGGTCGCCACGCCAGTCGGCGATTCTGCGCATCCGCGCGGAGATCATGCGTGCCGCCGCCGAATACTTTGACCAGAATGGGTTTATCCGCACCGACCCACCTATCCTGACGCCGGCGGCCTGCGAAGGCACGTCAACGCTGTTCCCGGTCGACTACTTCGGCGACCCGGCGTTTCTCACGCAGTCCGGGCAGCTTTATATCGAGTCCACGGCGCTGGCGCTGGGCAAGGTTTACAGCTTCGGGCCGACCTTCCGGGCGGAGAAGTCGAAGACGCGGCGGCACCTGACCGAGTTCTGGATGATCGAGCCCGAGGTGGCCTACATGGACCTGGACGGGCTGCTGGAGCTGGCGGAGAACTTCCTCTCACACATAGTACAAAGCGTCCTGACCCGCCGTCCGCAGGACCTGGCCGTGATCGGGCGCGATGCGGAGAAATTGAAGACAATTGTTCCGCCGTTTCCGCGGCTGCGCTATGACGAGGCCGTGGAGATGCTCAACCAGGCGCACAAGGACGGCCATCTGGAACAGCCCTTCGAATATGGCAACGACTTCGGCTCGCCGGACGAGACCTGGCTGAGCTCGCAATACGACCGGCCGGTAATGGTGCATCGCTACCCGGCCGACGTGAAGGCCTTTTATATGGAGCCCGACCCGAAGGACGCGAAGTACGCGCTCTGCGTAGACGTGCTGGCGCCCGAGGGCTACGGCGAGATCATCGGCGGCTCGCAGCGCGTGTCGAGCCTGGAGCTGCTCAAGAGCCGTATCGAGCAGCACAGGCTGCCCATGGAAGCGTTCCAGTGGTATCTGGATTTAAGGAGATACGGGAGCGTGCCGCACTCGGGCTTCGGCATGGGCATTGAGCGTGCCGTGGCGTGGATCTGCGGCCTCGAGCACGTGCGGGAGACGATTCCGTTTGCAAGGACGCTGCATAGGATTTATCCCTGAGCGAGTCAGCGGGTCAGTGAGTTCGCTTGTCGGCGCGCTCCAAGTCTAAGAATCCTCTGGCATTCGCCGCACGCGAGTTGTATATTCCTCCCCATCTACCCGGAGGAGTGCGACTATGTTTGGTTCCGATATTCTGGACATCGTCATCGGGATGGTGTTTGTTTTTCTGCTGCTCAGTGTGGTTTGTTCGGGAATCAACGAGTTTCTGGAAGCGCTGGTGAAAAACCGCGCTCGCGATCTGGAGCGCGGCATCCGCGAGCTGATCGGAGACCCCGAAAACACCACGAACTTCGTTGAAAAGATCTATAACCATGGGCTGGTCAACTCGCTCTTCAAGGGCTGTTACTCGCCCGACAAGAAACGCAACCTGCCTTCCTATATCCCGTCAGCCAACTTCGCGCTGGCGGTGATCGACCTGATCCAGAATCCGCCGGCGACCGGCATCAAGCTGCCGCCGAACGTGCAGAAGGCATACGACATCTTCTCGAGGCAGGCTGCCGGAGACGCGGCCAAACTGCAGGCCAGCCTGGAAGACTGGTTCAACACCGGCATGGACCGCGTCTCAGGCTGGTACAAGCGCCGCTCGCAGTGGATCCTGGTGTCGCTCGGCCTCATTGTGGCGGTCGCACTCAATGCTGACGCCGTTCTGATCGCCCGCACGCTCTCGAACGACGCCAGCCTCCGCCAGGGCCTGGTGGCTCTAGCGCAGGCACGCGCAAGCCATCCCCTCACGGCTGCGGCCGCGGCTTCTCCCGCAAGTAGCCCCAGCACCGCTCAGCCGGCGGCAAGCCCGGCGGCGGCGAACCCGGCCGCGCCCGTCTCGACCGCACCCGCCTCGACTGCGCCGAATCCGGGCCCGGCTGCCGGACAATCATCGGCTCCAGCATCGGCTCCAGCATCCAGTCCAGCTTCCGGGCCCGCTGCGGCGCCGGCCGGTACGCTCACGGCCGACAGCGCTCAGATCCAGCAGGACGTCGCGGCGCTGAGCAGCATCGGCCTGCCCATCGGATGGCACCGCCCCCCGGGCAAAGGCGCGCCGCTCAGCTCTCTTCCTGTGACGTCCCTGTTCACGCTCGCGGTCCACGCCGCGCCCAGGCAGGTCAAGCGGCATTTGTTTGGATGGCTGCTGACGGCCATCGCCGTCTCGATGGGCGCGCCCTTCTGGTTCGACCTGCTCGGCAAGATCATAACCGTCCGCTCCACCCTGAAGCCGGAACCGGCCGACTCCTGAGGCGCTCAGCGGCCCCGGCTGTCACATTTGCGGTACCCTTCGACCTCGCTCAGGGCAGGCTTTGAAGCCGTGCCCTGACATAAGGCACGTGCCGCTGACAGTTTCGTGCGCAAAATTACCCGTTACAACAACTTTTGCTTGTTTGGGCGAATCTTTGGGGGTGGGTGTGGAATCCATAGAGGGCATCGTATTCTGGAGTGGCGAGGACATTTATGACTTTAAGTGCCAGTGAAGTGAACAAGATCAAGCAGGCGCACCGGGCGGAGGGGGTGTTGCCGATTATCCACCAGCGGTGGAGCGCGCGGGCGTTTGCGGACCGGGATGTGGCGGCGGCGGATCTGAAGCGGGTGTTTGAGGCGGCGCGGTGGGCGGCTTCAAGCAATAACGAGCAGCCGTGGCGGTTCGTGGTGGGAAGGCGCGGGACGGCTACGCACGAGAAGATCTTCGCAACGCTGATGGGGTTCAACC
>JBAUCP010000805.1:0-18045 GCA_049677625.1 Occallatibacter sp.
GTGCACCAGCGCGCGCGCAATCAGGATGCGCCGCTTCTCGCCCGCCGACATGGTGCCCACAAGCTGCTCGGCCAGCCGCCCGGCCTCCATCCGCTTGAGCGCCTCCCACGCGCGCTCGCGCATCTCCTCGGTCACGTGCAGATTCGGCCACAGCGTCGACGCCGAAAAGAACCCCGCGATCACCGCGTCCAGGCCCGTCGTCACAGCCGTGCGTTCGCCGGGCAGATCGGTTCCCACCACCCCAAAGTGCCGGCGCAGTTCGGTCAGGTCCCAGCGCTCGCGGCCAAAGATGCGCACCTGCATGCCGGGCTGCACAATGGGATACACCTGGCAGGTAACGGTCAGAATGAACGTCGATTTCCCGCAGCCGTTGGGCCCGAGAATCGCCACATGCTCGCCGGTGCGAATGCTCAGGTTCACGTCATGCAGAACCATGCGCTCGCCGCGCGCCACGTTCACCTCGCGCAGGTCAAGGAACTCCGCCTGCGCCTGTTGCTGTTCTTGAGATTTCCGCGTTTCGATTGCCGCCGCCTGATTGCTGCTCATTTCATTGCTCACGGATTTCAGATTAACGCATGCGCGAAATGCCTGGCGATGCGCAGCCGCCCTGGAACCGGTTGCATAAATGGTGTTTTGAAAGGGCACGGCTTTAGCCGTGCCGCCAGAGCTGCATAAAATCCCGGGCTTTAGCCCCTGAGGGATGTCTTTTCAAGGGTCGAGCATGATTTATGCAACCAGTTCTGGTGTCCTGTCTCCAAAGTTCGCATCACAAATGCGTTGTCATCCTGAGCGAAGTTTGGCCGTTTTTTGGCCAAACACAGTCGAAGGACCTGCGGTTCGGGATGCTCAATTTATGCTCTGGACTTCGTGGACACCACACAAGCGTCCCGATCAACATCAACCTGATAAATTGAAAGTTTGACACCATGAGCGACCTGTCTACCTTCGTCATCCCGCGCGGCTTCCGTTTTGGCGCCATCAAGGCCGGCATTAAAGCCAGCGGCCGGCCCGATTTTTCGCTGATCGTAGCTGACGCGCCAGCCAGCGCCGCCGCCGCATTCACCTCCAATCGCGTGATCGCTGCGCCGCTGATCGTCGATAAGCAAAACCTCACGGCCTCTGGCGGCAAGGTGCGCGTGGTGGCCATCAACGCCGGCAACGCCAACTGCGCCGCGGGCCAGGCCGGCCTGGATGCGGCGCACACCACGTGCACGGCTGCGGCGGAGGTCTTCGCCTGCAAGCCTGAAGAGATATTTCCCTCTTCCACTGGAGTCATCGGTGTTCCGCTGCCAGCGGAAAAGCTGGTTGCGGCCATGCCTGCGCTGGCTGCCAGGCTCGGCAGTGAGTCCGACCATTTTACTGAAGTTGCGCAGGCCATCCTCACCACCGACACGGTGGAGAAGACCGCCTTCGCACGCGTGGAGATCGAGGATGCGGCCGGCGAAAAACGCGAGGTGCGCATCTCCGCGCTGGGCAAGGGCTCGGGAATGATTCATCCCCAGCTTGTGCCCCACGCCACCATGCTGGTTTACGTGCTCACCGATGCGGACCTCCCGCCCGCCGTGCTGCAGGATTATCTGAACCCCGCCATCGAGGTCAGCTTCAACCGCATCTCCGTCGACGGCGACACCTCCACCAACGACACCGTGCTGCTGCTCGCCTCCGGCGCCAGCGAAGTGGCCGTCAGCGCCGGCAACGCGGATTTTCAGGCAGCGCTCACCCAGGTCTGCACCTCGCTCGCGCGCCAGATTGTGGCCGACGGCGAAGGCCTCTCGCATGTGGTCGAGCTGCGCATCGCCGGCGCAGCGTCAGACGCTGACGCCCTGCGCGTGGCCAAGGCCATCGCCCATTCGCCGCTGGTAAAGACAGCGTGGGCCGGCTGCGATCCCAACTGGGGACGCCTGGCCGCGGCCATCGGCTACTCCGGCGCCGAGATCGATCCCGACCGATTCGACATTACCTTCGGCGAGCTGCCCATCTGCCGCAACGGCGGACGCGCAGCAGAATACGACGAGGCCGCCGCCCACGCCTACATCAGCCAGCCCGAGTTCTCCATCTCCATCCACCTGCATCAGGGCAGCGGATCGTGCGTCTTCTGGACCACCGACCTGACCCACGAGTACATCCACATCAACGCGGACTACTCAACCTGATTTTTGAGGGCCTGATTTTTGAGGACCTGATTTTTTGAGGGATTGATTTTTTTAGGAATTGTTCGGCGGGCCGCGTGCGGCCATCGCCTCTCGGGCCGCGCCTTCGGTTTACAATCGCAGCAAACCATATCCGTTTTCGCCACCGAGGTTCCCCGAGCCCGATGACCACTCGCAAAAAGAAACCGTCGGCTCCGGCCGGCAACGATGGATTCTCGCTCATCTCGAATGAGAAGCTACTGGCCCTTTACGCCGCCATGCTGAAATGCCGCATATTGCAGCAGCGCATCCGCAAGCTCGCCGGAGCCAGCAGCGCTGCGGCCTTTGGCAGCGGCCATGAAGCCTCCGTCGTGGGCGCCGTCCTTGACCTGCTGCCGCGCGACGCAATCAGCCCGCCGCGCGGCGGCCTGTCGCCTTGCATGGTCAAGGGAGTGCGGTTAAAGACCATCTTCGCGTGGCTCGGCGCGCAAGCTGGTCCGCTCCCGCCGCGCTATGCGCCGCGCAGTGTGATCGCGCCCGGAGCGGATCTGGCCGCGCAGCTCAAGGCCGCCTGCCGCGCCGCCCGGCAAAACGGCAAGGCAGGAAACAAGAACATCGTCGTTCTCTTTTGCCACTCTGCGCAACTCATGCGCGGGGCCGCGCTCGAGCTTCTCCACGCCGCAACCTTCGAGCGCCTGCCCATCCTCATTGTCTGCCATGGCAAGCCGGGAAATGAGGACATTGCGCCGCGCGCGCACGACTACGGACTGCCCGGCATCACCGTAGACGGCGAAGATGTGGTGGCCGTCTATCGCGTCGTCTCTGAGGCCATCTCGCACGCGCGCCGCGGCAACGGCCCTACGCTCATCGAGTGCAGACCGTGGGTGGTCGCCGGCCGGAAGAAACGCGCCGCCGGCAATGCCATTCGCAATATGGAGGAGTATCTTTCGCGCAAAGGCCTGTTCAGCGCCAAGCACAAGAGCGAAGTGGCAGCGCAATTCACGCGCGAGCTGGAGAAAGCCGCAGCGAAGAGCTCCGCACGGCGCTGAAAAAAGCGCGTGTGCGTGCAACTGGAAAGCCTGTCCGCGTCATCCATCTTTCATGGCTTACAGCCAGCGCCGCCCGCGCGAAAGTTAATAACAGGCTCTAATGGGCAGCTTGCCGCATTCGGGAATTGCGCGCCGCGCGCAGCGTTCAGGCGTGCCGGTTCGACGCCGGGCGAGTGGTAGAGTGAGGGTATGCATCTGAGCAGACGTGCGGCACTGGCTCACAGAATCCCATGCATAGCGGTGTTGACGGGGCTCTTGATTGGAACCGGAGCCTTGCTCGCGGCGGAGCAGCCTGCAGCGCCCAAGGACGCAGGGCAGTTGGGTAACGACTCAAGCCGTCCCGCATCGGTCTGCATGCCCGCGGCGCTTGGCTCGCCTTACATCCCCGTTGACAGTTGGGTCTATCCGGCCATGCTGCGGCTTTACGGCCTTGGCTTCGTTGACAATATTTATCTCGGCATGCGGCCATGGACCCGCGCCAGCGTGGAGAACATGCTGGAAGAGGCCGGCGCGCGCATTGAAGATGCCGACTCCGACGGCGACCCGGCAGCCGATGAGGCCCAGGAGATCTACGAGGCGCTCAACCGTTTCCTCTACTCTGACGTGCAGGGGCCCTGCCTCGCGCACCAGGGCAACACGCACATCGAGTCCGTTTACACGCTCGCCCGCGGCATCAGCGGAACGCCGCTGCGCGACAGCTTTCACCTGGGCTCGACGATCGTCAACGACTACGGCCGGCCTTACGAGAATGGCTTCAACAACTACTCCGGCGCCAGCGGATACGCCTCCGCGGGACGCTTCGTGCTCTACCTGCGCGGCGAGTTTCAGGGCGCGCCGTCGGCTGCCGGCTACTCGGCCTCGCTGGCCCAGGCGCTTTCAACGGTGGACAGCACGCTTTACCTGAACACCGCTACCAACCTGCCTTACAACCAGACCACCATCCCCATGGGACCCATCGCAACCGCGACCGACGGCCGCTTTCTCGAAGCCTACGTCTCGGCTCAGTTCCTCAACCACATAATCTCCTTCGGCAAACAGGACAACTGGCTGGGGCCCGCCGAGGGCGGCTCCATGGCCCTCTCGAATAATGCTCAGAACTTCTATTCCTTTGAGATCAACCGCATCGAACCGCTGCGCATTCCGCTGCTCTCGCGGCTCACCGGGCCGTTCCGCTACGAGTTCCTGGTTGGCGCACTGCGCGGGCATACGTTCATGCCCAATCCGGCTTACGTGGCCGACCCCTCGCCGGACATCGCCAACGTGACCAACCCCGGCGACCCCTGGGTGCACATCGAGAAAGTCAGCTTCAGGCCCACGGAAAATCTCGAGTTCGGCTTTGAACGCACCGCCATCTGGGCCGGCGAGGGCCACTCGCCCGCCAACATCGAGGATTTTCTGCGCAGCTTTTTCAGCACCTCGTCTCCGTCCGCTGCCGACAAGGACGGCCCCAAGGACCCCGGCGCGCGCTTCGGCGCATTCGATTTCTCCTACCGCCTGCCCTTCGTGCGCAAATGGCTCACGCTCTACACCGACTCCGAAGTGCATGACGATATTTCGCCCATCGATGCGCCGCGGCGCGCCGCCTACCGGCCAGGCATCTATCTCTCTCACGTGCCCGGCGTTCCGCGGCTCGACATGCGCGTGGAGGCTGCGACCACCGATCCCTCCGCATCGACCGTCTCGACCAGAGAGTACGGCCGCTTCATGTACTGGGAGGGCATCGAGAAGCAAGGCTACACCAACCAGGGCCAGCTCTTCGGCGACTGGATCGGACGCGAGGACAAAGGCGGCCAGGCGTGGATCGCGTATCACCTGAGCGGCAACGAATGGCTGCAGGTGAGCGCGCGAAATCAAAAAGCCACCAAAGATTTTATTCCCGGCTCAACCACGCAGACCTTCACCGGCAAAGACTGCCCGCTGAGCACGCCCTGCCTGCTTCCCGGCGGCACCACGCTCAACGACTTCAGCTTCCAGGCGGTCAAACGCATTGGCAAGAACATCGAAGTGAACGGCAACTTCACCGTGGAGCACTGGAAGGCCCCCATCTACCTTCCCGGCGAGCAAACCGTCACCACCACCGACATCCAGATCACCTGGTTCCCTGACCGCAAGGTGAGCTTCTAGCGGTGTCCGCCGCGCAGGTGGTCATCTATCTGTTTTGAAAGGGCACGGCTTCAGCCGTGCCGAAAAAACGCTCATGAAATGAGTGGGCGTTACTCGCCGCGTCGAGCGGAAAACTCTCCGGGAGAAGCACGAAGTGTCAGGGCACGACTTCAGTCGTGCCGCAAATGCTGCAAAAACGGGTGCGGGCTTTAGCCCCTGAGGGAAAGCTCGGATTACCCAGAACCATTTAAGCAACTAGCTCTAGTCCAAGTCTGAGGCGGCCCGCCGTTACTCGGCAAAAATTTCAGCAAGCGTAGTCAGAGTTGCGCTTAACACGTTGGGTGAAACAGCGCCAGATCGTTTCACCAGGCGCGCTTTGTCGATGGTTCGAATCTGATCGAGCAGAATGAGGCCCGTCTTTCCTGCGTGTCGTATTGCAATGCGAAACGGAGCCGCATGGCTCCCGGTTGTCATAGGCGCCACGATCACCGTGCGCAGATAGTCGTGCATTTCGGGTGGTGAAATCACAACGCAGGGGCGAGTCTTCTGGATCTCGCTGCCTACAGTCGGGTCGAGATTCACGAGCCAAATCTCGCCGCGCTTTAATGTCCTTCGCCTCACCATTTCAGATTCGCGTCAGCCTCATTGGCAAACTCGGGCCACGCCAACGCATCGCCGCCTTCGGCCGCCACTTTCCGGCTGGCCTCGGCCCAGCCACTCCTCACGGCTGGTTTAGGCCGCTGCAGAACAAGCATCTGCCCTTTCACAAACATTTCCGCCCGATCTTCCAGCCCTGCCTGGCGCAGCAATGGCTTGGGGATGATAACTCCCTGCGAGTTTCCAAGACGCCGGATCGTAGTTAGCATATGCGCCTCCATGTAACAACAATGTTACCACGCCCGCCATCAAAGATGATTCACTTCGCCCGCGGATGCGTCCGGTCGTACACCTGCGTCAACTGCGCCGTCGTGAGCTGCGTATACCGCTGCGTAGTCGAGAGCCGCTCGTGCCCCAGCAGCTCCTGAATCGCGCGCAAATCCGCGCCCTCTTCCAGCAGATGCGTGCCGAATGCGTGGCGCAGCGTGTGCGGGTGCACGTCGGCCGGCAGTCCGCGCAGAATGGCGATGCGCTTCACGATGCGCCCCACGCTGCGCGTAGTCAGCCGCGCATGGCCGCCTGCGCCAAGCCCGCGCAGTTGCAGATTGAGAAAAAGCGCGGGCGTATGCGCCTGTCTTTCACCGCTCGCCGCAGCCAGCCGCGCCGAGCGCTCCGCAAGATACGCGCGCAGCACCTGCGCCGCCGCGTCGCCCAGCGGCACGTAGCGCTGCTTCTGCCCTTTGCCGCGCACCAGCACCGCTTCATTGGACCAGTGAATGTCGTCGAGGTTCAGCCCCGTGAGCTCCGCATTGCGGATGCCGCAGCCGTACAGCATTTCGAGAATGGCGCGGTCGCGCGCCGGCCAGCTTG
Source organism: Occallatibacter sp. (assembly GCA_049677625.1). Taxonomy (GTDB): domain Bacteria; phylum Acidobacteriota; class Terriglobia; order Terriglobales; family Acidobacteriaceae; genus Telmatobacter. Next base: position 6,749 of record JBAUCP010000805.1, read on the forward strand.
CCGCGTCGCCGCGCACCGAATCCACCACCCGGTTCATCTGCTCGATCGACGGCACGCGCGGCAGATGTTTGGGCAGCTTCGGCGTCGACACCAGCGACGCCGCATTTTGCTCGATGTGCCCGGTGCGCGCCAGCCACTTGAACCAGCTCCGGATGGCAGCGAGCGCCCGCGCCGCTGAAGCCTTCGACAGCCCGCGCTCATAGAGCGTGCCCAGGTAAGCGCGAATGTGCGTGTGCTCGATCTGCTCGATGGCCAGGTCGGCATGGGATTCGCGCGCCCACGCAACAAAGTTCTCAAGCTCGCGCTGGTAGGCGCGCAGCGTGTGCGCCGATGCGCCGCGCTCATTGGCCAGCACGCCGAGATAATCGCCGGCCAGCTCGGCCAGCGAGGAAGCCGTAGCCGTGGAGCTCATGCCGGCTCCTCAATTGAATCGCTTGCCCTGCCTTCACCATCCTGCGCACCTTCGCCCACCTCGTCAGCCCTGCGCCGGCCGCGCGGATGATGCATACGGTGCACGGCCTTGAGCCGGCCCAGCGCCAGGTGCGTATACACCTGGGTCGTCGAGATGTCCGCATGGCCCAGCAGCAACTGCACGCTGCGCAGGTCCGCGCCGTGCTCCACCATGTGCGTGGCGCAACTGTGACGCAGCGTGTGCGGGCTGGCCGCGCTGTTTTGTGTCTTGACCAGATGCCATACCCACTGCCGCGTCAGCGGCATGCCGCGCAGCGAGAGAAACAGACGCGCCCTGTCTGGCCTTGCCCTATCTTGCATCGTCCTGTCTTGCATCGTTCGATCTGGCCGCGGCACGCCCGCCCGCCGCGCCGTGCTGATGCGCTCCAGATGCGGCCTCCCCGTGCGCAAATACTCCTCCAAAGCTAAAACTGCGGAGCAGCCCAGCGGCACAATCCGCTCCTTGTCGCCCTTGCCGCGCACCTGCACGCGGCCCAGGTCGAGCGCCAGATCGCTGGTGGCAAGCGTGGTGACCTCTGAGACGCGCAGCCCGCCAGCGTAAAGCAGCTCCAGAATCGCGCGGTCGCGCAGCGCCGTGGCCTGCGCCTGCGGATGCGACGCCGCCATCGCGGCGCGCTCCAGCATCTCGGCCACCTCCGGCTCGGCCAGCGACTTGGGCAGCACCTTCCATGCCTTGGGCGACTCGATATTCACGGTGGGATCGTGATGAATGCGTCTGTCGAGAAGCAGCCACTTGTAGAATCCGCGCAGGCAACTCAGCTTGCGCGCAATCGAGCGCCCATCGATGCCATGCTCGCGAAGATTCTCCATGAACGCCGCAACATCGTCTTCGACGGCCAGCAGCAGCACGCCGTTGCGCCTCTCAATGAACTCGGAAAACGTGCGCAGGTCGCCCAGATAGGCCTCGCACGTAAGCGGCCGCAAGCCCTTTTCCACCCGCAGGTACGATTGATAGTCCTTCAGGAGCGCGAGATTGCGTGTGCCGTCCACACTCTCGATTATCGGCGTCCTGAAGCTGCGCGCGGCCTCGGGCACCCCTCCGCCGTACCACGTTCATCAAGGAATCAACATCGGCAATAACGAATCGTCAATGAGAGATCACTCTGCGTGCGCATGAAATACGCGCATCCACCGTGGCTGATTCGGTTCGCGCCGGAGCCTCCGCGTGCAAAAACAGACCCTTTTGGAAGAAAATAGAAGTGCATACATATTTCATGCAGGAGCTGGGTGACGCTTGACGCGCACAGAGATTGAACTTCCACGCTGGACCGCTGAAGTGTTTGAGCGGATGGTTCTCGATTGCAAGCCCCGCGTTGCCGTCTTCGATTGCGACGGAACGCTGTGGGGCGGCGATGCAGGCTCAGGGTTTATGTGGTGGACGCTGGAGCAGGGACTGGTTTCACGTTCGACCACCGATTGGATCGACAACCGGTACCGCGCCTACAAGGCCGGGCAGGTGAGCGAAGAGGATATCTGCGGCGAGATGGTGCAGATCTATGCAGGCCTGCGCGACCAGGAGCTGCGCGCCGCAGCCGCGCAATATTTTGAAGAGTACATTCACAAGCACATCTTCAGGGAGATGACCGCTCTCGTGGCCGCGCTGCGCAGCCAGGGCGCCGAGCTGTGGGCGGTGAGCTCCACCAACCGCTGGGTGATCGCCGAAGGCGTGCGCCACTTTGAGATTCCGCCGGAACGCGTTCTGGCCGCCGAGGTGCGCGTCACCAACGGCATCATCACCAGCGAGCTGGTCGACGTGCCCACCGGCGCCGCCAAGGCCGTTGCGCTCAAGCGCGTGGGCCTTGCCCACCCTGACGCGGTCTTCGGCAACTCGGTCCACGACCTGGCCATGCTCGAGATGGCCCGTTGCGCCTTTCCGGTCAACCCCTCTCCGGCGCTGCTCGATGAAGCAGCCAAGCACGGCTGGGGCTACTTCCGCCCCGCGTCGGTCGACGGTCTGGAGGCCGCCGTGGGCGGGGAATAAAGATCGGGCTTCAATCCGTGTCCGCCGGATGCGGCGCCCATTCAGACATGCAGTCCGTGTTTGACTGCCGCGAAACTTGGGTACCCCAGGTCTTGCTTTTGAGACCTGGGATCGCACGAACATGCCCCACGCAATCATCCCGCCGGGAACCCCGCGTGGCACATTCTTTATCTCTTTTATTTCGTTTACACTAAAGGCGTGGAAGAAAGCTCGTCCAACGCCAACCCACGTCCCCCCGGGCCTGCTCTGCGTTTCGTAGCCGCGGGGTTGATTGTTCGCGAAGGCAAAGTCCTCATCGGCCAGCGCCGTCCCGACCAGCCCATGGCGTCCATGTGGGAGTTTCCCGGCGGCAAGATCGAGGCCGGCGAGAGCCCGCAGCAGGCGCTGGCCCGCGAGCTCTTTGAGGAGCTGGGCATTCGCGCCATCATCGGCGCGCCGGTCACGCGCATCCGCCACAACTATCGCCACGGCGGCGCCGTCGATCTCCAGTTCTTCACCGTCCGCGAGTTCGTGGGTGAGATCGTGAACCACATCTACCAGCAAATCAAGTGGGTCAAGCCCGAAGACCTGCCCAGCTACGATTTTCTCGCCGCCGACCGCGGATTGATCCGCGATCTAGCCGCCGGCAAACTGCTGTAGCGCCGAAGCTCACAAGCCTCAAAGCCACGCGGAACCGCGCCTTCGCTAGGCTACCTGTTCGTATGGGTGGCGGTGAAGGCGAATCAACTCCTCGGACCGCAAGGCTGCCATGGCGTAGGTGCGCCCTTGATCGTCGCTGAACTCGACCTCGGCCACGGAAGGAGTGAGCAGTTCGACGATGGTTCCAACCTGACCGCGAACAAGTCCCTTCTCGGGCATATCCTCAAGCACGGCTACTTCGGAAAGAAGTTCCATCTCTCCCATACCTCTCTGTCTTCTACAGAATATAGCAAGTAACAAACCGCGGAGCGATCTCGCCGCTGCGGACGATCCAGCAACTCCGAATGTTGGCGGTAAGTTCGTCGCGTCTCAACTCAAAGTCAATTATGTAGCGGGCGCCGTATTGATCGGAAGCTCCAGGCGTGGCATCTTCTTTCAGGGCCGCGTCGAGCAACGCTGCGCGAAGTTCTTCTGAATGAGCAGCGGTCATCCCCAGAAGGGATTCAAATACCCGCGCCTTATGCCGTCCGCGAGGATGCACAGGACTCAGGCAATAATCTCGAATCTTCTCAATCTCGACAATCGACGCCTCGCCGTTTGGTAACTTCATCCTTTTCCTCGACGCCCCGGATCGGGCGTGTAGTCGAACACACAGCCCTCAATGCCCCGGCATCATCCCCCACAGCATCACCATGGTCATCCCGATCACAATGATGCTCGTGCCCCAGGCAATGAAGTTCCACATGCGCGAGTTCCTGTGTTCGCCCATCAGGTCAGAGCGGTTGATGAGCAGCAGCATCAGGATGATGACCACCGGCAGCAGCACTCCGTTGAGCACCTGCGAGAGAATCGCCACGTTGATCAACTGCGAGTCAGGCAGAATGAGCACAGTGATGGCGCCGCCGGCGATCAGCAGCGTGTACAGCCAGTAGAAGAACGGCGCTTCCTTGAAGCTCTTGTCCACGCCCGACTCGAAGCCCATGCCTTCGCACACCGTGTACGCGGTCGAGAGCGGCAGAATCGACGCCGCGAATAAGGACGCATTGAACAGCCCGAAGGCGAAGAGGATGAAGGCGTAGTCGCCGGCCAGCGGCCGCATGGCCTCGGCCGCATCCGACGCAACCTGGATGGCGCCCATCCCGTGCACGTAGAGCGTGGCCGCGCAGGCCACCACGATGAACCACGCCACCAGGTCGGTAAAGAAGCTGCCCACAATCACGTCGAGCCGCGACGCGCCGTAGTCTTTCACGCGGATGCCCTTTTCCACGATCGACGATTGCAGATAGAACTGCATCCACGGCGCAATGGTTGTGCCCACAATGCCGATGGCCATGTAGATGTAGCCCTTGTTGCGCCACACCGAATCGGACGGCATCTTCACCGTGGCCAGCAGCGCATCGTGCCAGCTCGGCTGCGACAGCACGCCGGCAAAGATGTACGCGATGTACACGACCGACGCGACCAGAAAGATTTTTTCCGTGCTCTTGTAATCGCCCTTGACCACCAGGAACCACACCAGCGCCGCGCAGACAGGCACAGCGATGAACTTCGACAGATGGAACAGATGCAGCGACCCGGCGATGCCGATGAACTCCGTCACCACGTTGGTGTAATTCACCACTACCAGCAGCACCATGAGCACAAAGGTGAGCCGCAGCCCGAACTCCTCGCGGATCAGGTCGCTCAGCCCCTTGCCTGTCACCACCCCCATGCGGGCGCACATCTCCTGCACCACGATCAGCGCAATCGTGATGGGGATCATGGTCCAGAGCAGCGTGTATCCGTATTGCGCGCCGGCCTGCGAATAAGTGAAGATGCCGCCGGAGTCGTTATCGACGTTGGCGGTAATGAATCCGGGGCCGAGCACGGCCAGAAAAAGCAGGATCCGGATTCGCCAGCGCTTCCACATGAGGTCGGTTTCCTATAGCAGGGTTCATCTCAGGGTTTGGCCACACTACGTGTTTCCTCACTGACCATAACAGGCCGGGGCCACACGCGAAAAACGCCCCGCGGCCCGCGCGGCAGTCCCGTTTTTCGGACGTTCGCAGGGCAGGCCGATTACAATACGCTGTCGCCGTTTTTACACACGGAATTGAATCTGGAGGATTGGCTTATGAGTTCATTGGACAGCAAGGAAAATCTCCGCTCGCGGCGCAGGCTGCTGGCTACGCTCGCCGGCGGCCTTCCAGCCGCGGCGCTTTTGAGTGCAGGCGCACCCGCTGCGGCGCAGGAAATCGCGGCTCCTGAAGAACTCTTCTCGCTCGCCCGCCTGCGCAGCTACAAAAACGGCCGCTCCTCAAGCTGGGACCGCACCGGCGGCAATGCCGACGCGGTCCCCGTCGCTCCCGGCCAGGCGTTCACGCTGCTTGATCTCTCCGGCGCCGGCGTGGTCACGCACATCTGGTTCACCATCAACTCACCCGACCCCATGCACCTGAAGAACCTGGTCCTGCGCGCCTGGTGGGACGGCGAATCGTCGCCCTCGATTGAAGCGCCCATCGGCGACTTCTTCGGCCTCGGCCTGGGCGAGTACTACGTCTATCAGTCGGCGCTGCTGGCCGTGGCGCCCATCAAGGCGCTCAATGCATATTTTCAGATGCCCTTCGCCACTGCCGCGCGCATCACGGTTACCAATGAGGGCAAGGTTGCCACGCGCAACCTCTACTTTGCGATCGACTATGTAACGCTTCCGAGCCTGCCCGAGGGTCTTGGCCGCTTCCACGCGCAGTATCGCCAGGCCGCGCCCTGCAAGGGCTGGACCAACGACTGGACAAGCAACGGCAGCCCCGGAATCAACGACCGCAAAAATCTGGATGGCGCAGACAACTACGTCTTCCTCGATGCCGCCGGCCGCGGCCATTTCGTCGGCGTCACGCAGGCCGTGGAGCAGAACCAGAATGGCTGGTTCGGCGAGGGCGACGACATGATCTTCGTCGACGGCGACAAGCTGCCCACCATCAACGGCACCGGAACCGAGGACTACTACAACGGCGCATGGGACTTCGGCCTCCAGGCCTTCGGCTACCAGCACAACGGCGCGCCGTACATCGTGGACCCCGAGCGGATCGGCGGCCGCTACTGCCTCTACCGCTGGCACCTCGAGAGCCCCATCGTCTTCGAGAAGTCGATCCGCGTCACCATCGAACACGGCCACGCCAACCACCGCTCCGACAATTTTTATTCCACCGCCTACTGGTACCAGGCCGAGCCGCACGCGCCGTTCCCCGCGCTGCCCGCAGCCACCGACCGCATTCCAAGAATTTATGGCGTAGGCGGAGGCGCGGGACCCGCGCCGGTGCCGGGCGGCTAGACTCTGCATTTACATTGTGCGCACGCGAGCGTACACTCATTGTAGATACATCTGGAGGGTGAATATGGGCAGCGCGGTCACGGAATCGAGCCGCTTGCGCGCGGAGAATATCAACCTGCGCGTAAGCCGCAGCCAGAAAGCTCTCATTGACCGCGCCGCGGACGCTCAGGGCCGCAGCCGATCCGACTTCATGCTGGATGCCGCCTGCAGAGCCGCGGAGTCCGCGCTTCTCGACAGATGCTATTTCCAGCTCGACGGTCCGGAGTTCCGGAAATTCACCGCCATGCTTGACCATCCGCCAGCCAGCAATCCGCGGCTGGCCCGTCTACTCAAAACCAGGGCGCCGTGGGACAAGTAACCAGGCTCTCTGCGCCGGAAAAGCTCACCCCGGCGCACGACCTCTCGCAATTTGGGTGCGGCGAGCCTGCGCTCGATGAGTGGCTTCGCCGCCGCGCGCTCGACAATGAGGAACGCGGCGCTTCGCGCACCTACTTCGTGTGCCAGGGCCGGCGGGTTGCCGGCTACTACGCGCTCGCGGCGGGCGCTGTGGCGCACACGGCTGCGACGGGAAAGATCCGGCGCAATATGCCAGATCCCGTACCGGTGATGGTGATTGGCCGTCTCGCCATCGATTCAGCGTTTCAGGGCCAGGGCATCGGCGCGGCGCTGCTGCGCGACGCAGTGCTGCGCACGGTTCAGGCCGCGGAAATCGCCGGAATTCGCGCCATTCTGGTCCACGCCATCTCGGAACGCGCCTGCCAATTCTACGTTGGCTGCGGGTTCACAGCGTCACCGGTCGATCCGATGACGCTGATGATTTCCGTAGCAGAAGCGGCTAAGATGCTCGGTCAGGGATAGCATCTGCAGTTTTCGATTCGCTTGGTGCGCTCTCCGACGCCTGCTCCACGCCGGGATAAAACGCCATGTAGCCGAAGATGAGCAGATTCACCACCGCGCCCGTCAGCAGCACTTGCTTCTGGTGGAGTGAAAGCAGAACCCAGGGCGCCGTCGCTCCGATGGCCACGAAGTAGAGTGCGGTTCGGGCCAGCAAAGCGCCGGTGTAGCACATCGTGATCCAGCGGATGACCGGGCTCCGCATCAGCCACATGACGCCAATGACCGCCGAGACGATGGAAAGGATGAAAAACGTCTCTGCAAGCAGGTTGATGAGCGGTGCAGCCTCAGTGCCGGTGATCGTAAAGGGAACCAGAATGCGTGCATGCGCAATCAGCCAGACGGCTGGTCCGGACGACGGGTAGGAAAGCAGAACCGAGCCGAGAACAAAACAAACGCAGGCCCTGAAGAAGTAGAACCATTGGATGCAGGAAATCGCGAGCGGCGCTGCGCCTGCTTTACGAGCTGCCTCTTGCGCGGCTTCCGCCCGCGTGCGCCGCCGTTTCCTGGGAGCGGCCAGCGCCTGCATAGGCGGCATAAACTCCAGTTGGTACTCAGATGTGACAGGTCGCCAATGATTCACCGGTTCCATGACTCTTCCTCCGATGGGGGTCCGAGGTGCGAAACGCCTCCCCTGGGGATCTCATCCGAATCAGAAGGTTAGGCGATTCACAGTATTGAATTGCACAAGTGTAACACCGGGTGGGGTCGTTTCACATGACTTTGGTACTGTTTTCACAGGAAAGTAACGTGACCCGCGACTCCGGGAGGGTAACTTAGGTAAGTTTATAACTTCTCGCGCAAGAAGCTGATCACCTGATCGGCCTGCACCACCCCAACCATCCGCCCCTGCGCGTCCACCACCGGCAGCGCGTGCAGGTTATATTTGTCGAACATCTCGGCCAGCTCGTTCTGGTTCAGGTCCGCGGGGCAGGAGAGCACGCGCGGCTCGGCGAGCACGCTCAGCCGCGTCTCCGGCAGCGACATCACCACCCGCGCCAGCGAAACCGACCCGCGCAGCACCCGCTTGTCGTCCAGCAGGAAGACCTCCGTCACATTCTCCGGATCGCCGTCGAAGCTGCGCAGCGCCTGCACCGCCTGGCCCACAGTCGACTCCATGCCCAGGTAGACGAAGTCCGTAGTCATGCGCCCGGCCGCAGTATCCTCGTCGAACTCGAGCAGCTCCTCTACCTCGTGCCGCTCTTCCGGCTCCATCTCTTCGAGAATGGCGTCGGATTGCTCCTCGGGCAGCTCGGCCAGCAGGTCGGCCGCCGCGCCGGGGTCCATCTCCTCCACAATGTCCGCGATGCGCTCGTCGTCGAGTTTTTCGAGCAGCGCCTTCTGCAGCTTGGGCTCAACCTCTTCGAGCGCCTCGGCCGCCACCTCTTCATCGAGCGAGGTAAAGACCGCCTCGCGTTCGGCCGGAGCCAGGTCTTCCAGAATCTCGGCCAGGTCGGAGGGGTGCATCTCCGCCAGCCGCTCGTGCTCAATGCGCAGCTTCACGCGCCGCGCCGGGTCCACCTCGATCACGTCGACAAACTGCCATGGAATTCCGTGCGGGCTGAACTTGCGCGAGACCGCCTCAAGCCGCGCCCGCGGCAGCACTCCCTTGAACACGCGGCGAAACGCCCCGCGCAGCCCCACCTCCACCTCAGCCACGCGCAGCAGGTGCGCGCCGCCGCGGCCCAGCCACTCGAGATCGACGTCGTTGACGCGCACCACCTTGCGCCCATGGATGTCGATGATCTGCCGGTCTACCAGGTCCTGCTGCAGGAACAGATAGCTGCCCTCGTTTTGCTTGAGCGGCACCAGCGCGGCGGTTGAGCGCAGCTCGAGCGTGCCGGCCGGCGTCTCCATCACCTCCTGGGAAGGCACAATCGAGAGCCCGGTCTTGGTTTTGAGCACCAGCCCGGCCACCCTGCCCGCCTCAGGCCCGGTGGCTACGGCAATATCCTTGAGCCGTCCGCGCAGGTGGCCCTGCGCATCGGTAACCGGCGTGCCCAGCAGGGCCGTCAGGCTGACGCGGGTTGTGGTGCGCGGCTGCATACGTTGAGTCTATGACCCTGGAGTTGAGTGTAGCGCTGCGGCAGCGGTTTTGCTCGGCCGACAGCGTGGCGTCGTAGTTGGCTTTGCCTCGTTGGCCTTGTTTTGAAAGGGCACGGCTTCAGCCGTGCCGAAAACATCGCAAAATGGGAGCGGGCTTTAGCCCCTGAGGTACGCTTTGCGTCCGCATGATTCAACGAATCCGATTCGTCAGACACTGCCGAGCCCCTGAGCGAATGCCGGCATCGAGCTTAGGAAACCGCGCCGCGCCTGCCACGCTTGACACAATCGCCTCCAGACCTGAAACTGCCAGCAAGGTTTAGGCGCAAAGTAGGGGTGGTCTTTAGCCCACTTGCGCGAAGGTGGAACTTGACCCGGTGAGCGCGCCTGGCAAAGGACGGTGGAGCTTTCGATTCAACTCCACCATGGAAAGCGTAGGCAAAGTGGAGGCGGCCGCGGAGAGGTTCGCCAGCGAAGCCGGCCTCGACGAAGACCAGCGCTTTCACGTCGGCATGGCGGTGCGCGAGGCCACCGTGAACGCCGTGCTGCACGGCAACGACTACGATCAGGCCCGCATGATCGATGTGACCTTTGAAAATACCGGCATCGACTTCATCTTTACCGTCACCGACGAGGGCCACGGCTTCGATCCCGATCACCTGCCCGATCCCCTCGCTCCGGAAAATATTCTCCGCGGCACCGGCCGCGGCATCTTCCTTATCCGCTCCCTCATGGATGAGGTACACTTTCGTCAATTGCATCCTGGAACCGAGTTGACGCTGATCAAGCATCTGGCGCCGGCTGCCCAATAAACCCGATGCGCCTGCGCGGATGAAGCCGCTCGTTGTTCCTCCGCGCCGGACCGGCTAAGGAGTTTTCTTCCCGGCCCGGCCTCTAAAAGGTGCTATAACCGAGATACCGACAAGGAGGATTTTTTCCGTGGCATTGACTATCGCTTCCCGTGAAGTAGACGGCGTCACCGTTCTGGACCTAAGCGGGCGGATCACACTGGGCGAGGGCAGCGTACAGTTGCGCGACGCCATTCGCGACCTCATCGGCAAAGGGCAAAAGAGCATGCTGCTCAACCTGGGCGAGGTCAACTACATTGATAGCTCCGGCCTGGGCGAACTGGTAAGCGCTTACACCACGTCAAAGAACCAGGGCGCCACCCTCAAGCTGCTCAAGCTCACCAAGAAGGTCCACGACCTGCTGCAGCTCACCAAGCTTTACACTGTCTTCGACATCTACGACGACGAGGCCAGCGCCATCGCGTCGTACAAGTAGCCGGCTCTCGCCGCGCACGCAGGAAGGCCATCCCGCCCGCGCGGGATAGCCTTCTTTCTTGTGGCGCGATACTCGCGCTTCCTGCTCAGAACTTGACCGCCGGCACCTGCTGCGCCGCCGGACTGGCGGTGAAGTACGCGTCGTTCTCGTGGAAGCCTGCCATCCCCGCCCAGATGCTGTTCGGGAACTGCAGCACGAAGGTGTTGTAGTCGCGCAGCGCGTCGTTATAGCGCCGCCGCGCCACGCTGATGCGGTTTTCCGTGCCTGCCAGCTCATCCTGCAGCCGCATGAACTGGTCGCTCGAGCGCAGTTGAGGATAGTTCTCCGTGAGCAGCAGCAGCCGGCCGATCGCCGAGTCCAGTTGCCCGTTGGCCGCAATCTTGGCCTGCGGTCCCTGCGCGCTCAGCATTCCGGCACGCGCGTTGGCAATGTCGGCATACACGCTGTTCTCTTCCTTGGTGAATCCCTTCACCGTCTCCACCAGGTTGGGAATCAGGTCAGCGCGCCGCTCCAGTTGCACGTCCACCTCAGACCATGCCGTCTTCACAATCTGGTCCTTGGCCACCATCTGGTTCTTCGCGCTCACAAAGCTGCCAAACACCAGCAAAACCGCCAGAAGCAACACGCCCAAAACCGCCAGCGTAATAACAAGTCCACGACTCATACCGTCCCCGT
>JBAUCP010000806.1:0-1861 GCA_049677625.1 Occallatibacter sp.
GCGCTCGACATGCCACGCGTCAGTCTGGCTCTGGAGCGGCTCGGCGGTGGTTCCGAAGTAAATGTCGACGTCGCCGAAAAAGATCTCGGCAGTGCGGTCATATTGCACTCCGGCCTGGATGGAAAAATCACCTTCAAAAACGACCTTGGACCACGGGCCGGGACAGGCTGCGGGCGGAGTATAGGTGAAGGGCTTGTTGCTGAAGTCATCGAATGCCTGGTTGGACAGGAGCGTGACCACGCAGGGTTTGGTGTGCGGACGCGGAACGAGAGGATCGGCGGTGGCTTCGAGCGAGCTTCCGATCTGATATTGTGTCGAAGGCATGGAAGCGCTGGTTGCCTGGGAGTGCATTGAGGCCGGGACAGCGAGCACGGCGAGCAGGATGGCATTTGCCGCGCGCATGGAGGAAGACTCTCTGTGCATGGTGGACCTCTCCTTGACTCTGGGTTTTGGATTTCTGGCTGCTGAAATTCTGCTTTCGAGGACTCAGGTTGAGGCGCAGTAGAGATTTGGCGCCGCGTCCAGAATGGCCAACAGTCTACCGCATTTCTTGAGGAGTTGTTGTCTTTCGGACTTTGTGTGGTTGTGGAGCCGGGGGCGGCAGTGCGTGTGTCATGCTCTAAGCAGGGACTGCACGGACACATGGAGCCTGTAACTCACTTCCTCACCGGCGCATGTTTGGGGCGGGCGGGGTTCAATCGCAAGACGGCGTATGCCACGCTGGCGGCGGTGCTGGCGGCCGAGGCCGCGGACCTGGATGTTCTTTGGTGGTTGGCGGGGCCGGTGGAGGAGCTGAAACGCCATCGCGGGATTACGCATACGTTTGTTGCCGTGCCGGTGGTGGCGGGCGTGGTGGTGGTGGCGGTTTGGGTGCTGGATTGGTGGTTGCGGAGACGAAAAGCAGGTCCTTCGACTCCCTCCGCTGCGCTCCGGTCGCTCAGGATGACAAATGAATCGGAGCAGCGGGTGCATTGGGGATGGCTTTATTTGACGGCGGTGGTGGCGGCGCTTAGCCATCTGCTGCTGGACTGGACGAACAACTACGGGGTGCGGCCGTTTTTTCCGTTCAATCCGCGGTGGTATGCGGGGAGCTTTGTTTTTATCGCCGAGCCGGTGCTGTGGGGGCTTCTTTTCTTGGCTTTGGTCATGCCCTGGCTGCTCGGACTGGCCGACCGCGAGATCGGGGCGCGGAAGAAGCCGTTTCGTGGGCAGGGGTGGGCGATTTTTGCGCTGGTGGGGATGGTTTCGCTGTGGTGCTGGCGTTGGGGCGAGCATGCGCAGGGGCTGGCGATGATTGCCAACACGCAGGTAGCCCGAGAGCCGGTGACGCGGGTGGCCCTGGAGCCGTATCCGGTGGATCCGTACCGCTGGCACGCGATTGTGGAGACACAGGATTTTTACCAGACGGCGGAAGTGAATACGTGGACGGAGTCGATTGACAGCGATGCCGAGCGGGATGTGATCTACAAGCCCGCGGATACGCCGGCCGTGGAGGCGGCGAAGCAGACGCCGCTGGGGCGCGCGTACTTGGACTGGGGCCGCTGGGCAGTGGTGCGCGACGTGGGGCCGGAGCCGGTGGCGGGCATGAGTCCGCCTGATCTGTCACCGTTGCGGCACTGGACGACGGTGGAGTTCACGGATCTACGATTCAACTACAAGTTTCTGCCGACGCAGGAGCAGGCGGGGCGTGCGCCGCTGAGCGGGTGGGTTTACATCGTGGACGGAAGCGACGACGCGGGCGAGATGATGGGCGAGCGGGAGCAGCATTGAATGCTGGATAGTCGCTCAGTTTTAAGAAATATCCCTCAGCGGCTAAAGCCGCGCTGTTTTGGGGCTGTTATGTACGGGCTGAAGCCCGTAC
>JBAUCP010000807.1:0-6352 GCA_049677625.1 Occallatibacter sp.
ATCTGGTTGAGAGCGTTGTAGGCGGCGAGTGAAAGCTGCATCGAGACTCGTTCCGTGATCTTGGTCGTCTTGGTGACGGTGGCGTCGAGCTCGCTGAAATCGGGACCGCGGAGCGGCCCCCTGCCTGAGCCTGGATAGGGATTGCCGACTGCCAGGGCATAGGCCTGGTTGTTGATGATCCAGTGCGCGGACGCGGGGTTGATCGGGGTTCCCGGGTTATAGACGCCGGAGGTGTTGTAGCCATCGCTCTCGTAAGCCACATAGGTGGGCGTTCCAAGCGTGGGTGCGCCGGTGGCCGGGTCCTGCGGGCCGGTGTAGGGATTGAGATAAGCGACGGAGTTGAGCGGAGCTTTTTTATTGGAGATCACGAGCCGGCAGGTATCGGAATCGGGGCCAACGGTGGAGCTGTTGAAGGTGGCATCGCAAAAGCTGGTGTCTCCGTTGTTCGGATCGAGGTCAAGAGGCTGATAGGGCGTATACACCTGCCCGCTCGTAAAGCGGTAGATGCCGCTGAGCATGAAGCCGTTGGTGGCTCTCGAGAGTGCGCGGTTCCCGCGCGTAAAGTTGGGAAGGTTATAGGTGAATGCAATGCCCACGACATTCGTGAAGTCATTTCCGCTCAGGCCCCGCTCGGCGGCATCGGTACTGAGTGGATTTTGTGCGTACGCGACTGTGCTGCCGCCGGAGCCGGTGCTTCTGAATGCGTCCGTCGCGTTGTTCATGGACTTGCTCCAGGTGTAGGAAACCGTAGAGGTCAGGCCGCGATAGTTTTGTGTGGTCAGGTTGAGCTGCAGGCCGTTGTAATTGGCCCAGCCGCCATTGGAGATCTGCGAGACATTCGCGTTATTGCAGTTCAGGCGTCCGTAGCCGTTCGCTGTTGGATCAGCGCAGAGCAAAGAGGGCGATACTGCGTTGGGAAAGGCGTCGGCTACGGGCAGCAGATAGGGATTGGCATCAATCGACTGAAAATCATCGGTCGTCTTGCTTCCGACGTAACGGACTTCTCCAACGACGGCGTTGCCCAACTGGTGGTCTACGGCGAGTGTGTAGGTCTGCACGTAGGGCGTGCGGAAGGTGGAGGGGAAAGTGGTCTGGTCATCGAGCCGCGGGTCTTCGGTGGGCAGAGAGGGCAGGTTCGTGGTGCGGAAGTTCGTGCTCTGGATGGAACCATTCGAGGGCAGGCAGTTGCTGCCTGAACAAAGGAATGCTCCTGTGTTCACCACCGGCGCACCGCTTGCCTCGAGGATGAACATGTTGTAGAACGCGGGATTGGCGTTGATTGCGTAGCCGGCGCGCACCACCAGCTTTTTGTCGAAGTCGGGATTCCAGGCGAGGCCGATGCGCGGCTCGATGTTCTTGTAGTGCTGCGCGGCTGAGGGAGTCGTCCGGTCCGCGAGAGGGAGCGATGTGGGCCACAGGGCCGTGGTCGGGTTTGACTCGCGGGCGACTGTCTCTTCGTGCAGCTTGTTCACGGCCTGGCCAAAGAACTCCCAGCGCACGCCGAGGTGCAACGTCAGCGACGGTGTTGCTTTCCAGTCGTCCTGAAAATAGGCTGCAACATCGGGCTCGGTAAACGGGATGACGGGACTGCCGTTAGCCAGCAGTGCAAATGCGGTCGTGGTGCCTCCGGGGCCGTTTTGAAGGAGATTGCTGAGAGTTCCCAGGTTGAGCTCGCCATTGTAGAAGTAGAGCGATGCGTTGGGCGAGTTCTGGTAATCGAATTCGCCGCCGAAGAACAATGTTTGTGAGCCGCGCGTCCAGGTTGCGTTGTCCTGCACCTGCGTGATTTTGATGGTGCGGCCCTGCGGGAAGAGAATATCGCCGCCAATGTCGAGGTCATTATTCGGACCAATGAAGTTCACTTCGGCGGGGCAGGCGCCGAAGTCGGTGGCGACACAGTTTGGATAGGCGCCGCCTTCGAAGTATATCTTCGCCTCCTGGAAGCTGTAACGCAGTTGATCGATGAAGCGGGTGGTGAAGGCGCGGGTCCAGTCCGCCCCCACGGATTGGGTGGTGGAAGGCACATTGACAAAGTCGCCCGCCGCGATGGCGCCGACCGTGAAGGTTCCGCCGACGCCGGTTTCGAGAGACGGCTGATAAAAGTAGCGCACGAACAAGTGATCTTTTGAGGTGGGCTGCCAGTCGAGACGACCCAGTTCCTCCTCGTCATTGAGGAGGCTGGGAATTTCACGCTGCACTCCGGAAACTTCGACGGTTGCCGTTTTGCCGCCGGGGCCCGTGACGGTCTCTGTGCATGTGCCGTTCGCATTCGGCGTTCCAATCTGGGCGCATTCGCTGGCGGGCACAGGCGTGAGCTGAGGGTTTCCCTGCGCGACTGCGAATGCGTTGGAGCCGGCCAGCGCGGCTGCACCGGGGTTGCCGGGAAAGGCCACCTGCAGTTGCTTGATTCCGGTTGGATCGGGCGTGACGCCGGGTAACGACTCCGCGGGCGCGGCCCCAACGCGCACCCGGTCCCAGAAGGTGCTGCCGAAGAAGAAGAGTTTGTTTTTGAGGATTGGGCCGCCGAGCGTGCCTCCATAACGATTTTCGACAAAGCGCGGCAGATCGGGAGGAGTGCAGCCGGTGGATGCGCTCTCGCCCGGAGTGCAGAAGTTAAAAACGGGATTCTTATCGAAGCTGGCGAGCGAGCTGAGGAACTGGCCCTGATAAAACTCGAAGCCGCTTCCGTGGAATGCATTGCTGCCGGACCTGGTGATGTAGTTGACCACCGCACCGGCGTTGCGTCCGTATTGCGCGCTGTAATCGTTGGTGATGATTTGGATCTCCTGGATTGCATCCTGGCTGCCGAAGAAAGCATCGGGGCCGCCGATGGAGTTGTCGTTATTCGACTGGCCATCGATCTCGAAGTTGTTGTAACGGCCGTTCTGGCCGTTCACCGAGAAGTTGTCTCCGTTGGTGTTGCTGAAATCGTCGCCATAGGTGCGACCACCGGTGCTGACGACTCCGGGAATCACTTCGGCCACAGTATCGAAACCGTTATTCAGGGGAAGATTCTGGACGGCCTGGGCATCGAATGTTGTGGTGACCTGAGAGTCGGTTGTTTCGAGCAGCGTGGCAGCAGAGCCGTTCACCTCAACCCGTTCGGCTGTCCCAATCTGAAGAACGACCTGGCTCAGATTGGTGGTGGCGCCAGATTGAACTGTGACGTTGTCGATGGTCTCACTGGAAAAGCCCGGAGCGTTCGCCACGACCTTGTAAGTCCCAACAGGAACGGCAAGGAATTTGAATGCACCGTCGCCCGCCGAACGGCTGCCAAGGTTGAGCCCGCTGGTATCGCTTTGCAACTGAATCTGCGCGTTCACAATCACTGCGCCGGATGGGTCCGCCACAATTCCCTGGACTGTGCCGGTGGTGATGCCCTGCCCCATTGCGAGCACAGTGATGCCGAAGACGGCACAGCCTGGAACGAGATTCTTTATCCATTGCATGTGAGAGTACCTCCAATGCATCAGGGACGATGGTGGGGTTGCGGGTGCGGCGCGGAACGGAAGAAGGGCGAAAGATTCTGTGAACTGGCCGCCTGTTTGATATCGCGGACATGGATCTTCGCTACGATTTCCGCTCCGTGCATTCGAGGGTTGTCACTGGCCAACCGTCACAGGCTATGCACATGCGGTTCCGATTGCGGAGTCTCCAGAGTTTATGTGATGAGCGATGGAATTTATGGGACGAATGCGGACCTGTAGCGGCTTGCCTTGCGATGAGATAAATTCAATCGCTATATAAGATCAAAATTCATCCACTCACGATCATTTGCGCTACAACATTCTGGAAGCTGTGACGAAATGCCGCACAGCGATGACAAAAAGCGCGCGACGAGGGCGAGTTGCAGCATGGAGACCGGAGGCGGTGACGAATTTTTTCAGGCAGGCTATGAAAGCTTGTAGTTTTACGCAAGCCGCGTTTAATTGGGACGGGCGTGGTTATGCCGGCGCCAGCAGCCTGGCAGACCGAAACCAAAACGGAGTCTGCTACTGCGGCGGGTAGATATCATCTCCCATCACCGCCGCGCTACACTAACAATCTGCTGGTACAAGAGATCGGGCGGGGCCGGCCGCGTTGTGAACGTTGGTGGGAGCGCACGATGCAGAGAAACTGCTCAAGTGAAAGGTACTGAATCACAGCGGAGAGGACATCGGGGATGAAATCGCAGAACAGCGTAATCCGAGTGGCGCGTACTGGAGCCCTATGCATGGCTGTCTGCCTTAGCCTGTCTGCAAGCGCGCGGGCGCAAAAGCTGGTGACGCCTGGCTATCTCTTCAACGACGATCCGACCTGTCGCGAACTGAATGGAGAGTTTTATCTCTTCACAACACAGGATCCGTTCACGGTCCAGTTTGAACGGGAAAACGAATTCTACAAGGGGATGTATGCTTTCCACGCTCTGAGCACGACTGATTTCGATCATTGGACGGACCACGGATCGATCGTCACAGGACGGGATGTTACCTGGAACGTCGGCCAAGCATTGTGGGATGGCGACGCGGGCATCCCTGCGAATGGAAAGTTCTATTCATACGCTCCGTACCGCGTCAGCCCCGCAAAAGATGGCAATTATGGGATCTTCGACATCGGCGTCCTGACGGCTGACAACCCCCTTGGACCGTACAAGGATGTGGTTGGGGGGCCAATGAAGACTGTGGACGGAATGCCGCTTGAAGGACTTAGCCCGTGGGTCGTCTACGGCGATGATAAGGCGCCGTACCTCATCTGGGGTGCTGGAGATACTTCCAAGAACTGGGTGAAAATGGCTCGGCTGACGCCGGACATGACCCAACTTGCAGAACCAGCCCGTGACGTGGTTGTGCCCAAGACAGACGCTTGCGGCGAACTTGACTACTTCGAGAGCCCCATCCTCTTCAAGGCCGGCCAGAAGTGGTATCTCACTTACGTGGCATATAAGAAGGACAAGGGACCCCGGTGCGTTCCCAAAGGAGATTACGTAGACTACGTCGAGTCCGATAGCATGTTCGGTCCCTTCAATGGTCCTGTCCGGCACCTTATTTATCCTACGGAGGATGGCGACGAATCGGTGCAACAGGGGGTCTGCACGTACAAGGGCCAAAGGTATATCGCGTACCACGTTCCCTACGACAATGGCGCCACAGCTAGAAGCGGCGCCAACATTCCTGAAACCTGGTCTTCGACTGCGACCGATCATCATCGCCAGGTGGCAGTCACGTTGCTTACCATTTTGCCGGACGGCAGCATCAAGCCTATTTATCCTGGCCACGACCAAGGCGTGGGAACCCCAGGCGTAACGCGCTTGACGCTGGATGCTTTCGCTCCGCGCCGCGAGGCAGTCGAGTTCCATGTGGAGATGAACGCCTGGGGAGAAAAGGGCGTGTCTGGCGAGTACCAGATGAAGATGGGTGACGGTGGCTATCTGCAGTATCACGATGTTGACTTTGGCGATGGCGCGGCGGCTTTTCATGTCGAAGTAAGTTCAGAGAACATTGCCCTTCGCAATGGTTCGCTCGAGATTCGATTGGACAATCCAGCCGGAGAACTGATTGGCGAAGTCAAGATCGCGCCTACGGGCGGGCGAACCAACTATCGCGTTCTCACCACGCAAGTGTCTCCGAGCGCTAAAGGTGTTCACGATCTGTGTCTTGTGGCGCGAGGCGAAGCAACGGCGACACAGCGGCGGCTCTTCAACATCACTTCGTTCGGTTTTACGAGGCGCTGAGTAAACGCCTCCGTCCCAGCGGCAATTCAGGAGTCAAAAGGCACAGACCGTTTTTGTCCACTTCGCAGGAAGAGCGGTGATACCATCGAGAATTCCATCGACCTGCTGTGCTTCGCTGGGATACAACAATTACCGGCTGCGCATCAGAGCGTTTTCGGAATTTACGTGGTCTTTTTGAATGCGTGAAGGTGGCTTTTTCTTAAGGAAAAAGCCGCTTGGAATCGTGGTTTCGGCCCACAGCAATTCCGAAAATGCTATAGCTGCATTCTCAAAAGGAAGCTCGAAAAACATGAGAGCGCACTTTTCTCGAAGGTCTGTAATCGGCGGGATTGGAGCAGTCTGTTCGCAACTACTATTGGACAACCGGATTGCGTCCGCAGACAACCTTGGGCCAACGACTGGAGAGCCGGGACAACTGGACCTCTGTTTGGAGGCGATCGCGCCTAATATCCTGAGGATTGCCGTTGCCCCTTCGAATGTATGGCAGCCGGAACAGGAACTGGGAATTGTTGAACACCGCGAAGCTGTTTCCTTGCTTCGTCGGCTACATCCAGCGGTCGGCGAACTGGCATGGGGTAAATACCGGATCACGGTGGAGGAGAATCCGCTCCGCATCGCTGTTTCGATTCCAGGGGGGAGCCT
>JBAUCP010000808.1:0-2815 GCA_049677625.1 Occallatibacter sp.
GCCAGTTGAGCGAAGTTCCCTTGCCGGGGCCGTCGTTCCACTCTTTGCTCACCTTGCTCAGGTAATCGGTAAAGATGAAGCTGGTGCCGCTGCCATCCGAGCGGTGCACCACGATGATCTTCTGGTCCGCAAGGTGCACACCCGGATTGTCCTTGGCGATGCGCGGATCGTTCCAGTTCGTGATCTTGGCCAGGTAGATATCGGCCAGCACGTCGGGGCTGAAGTTGAGGTCGTTTACCTGGTTTTTGTTGACGTCTTGAACGTCGAAGACGGGAACCACGGCGCCCATCACGGTAGGAATATGGATCAGTTTGACGGGTGAAGCCGCCAGAGCCTGGTCGGTCATGGGCATATCGGATGCGCCAAAGTCCACCAGCCCCTTGGTCACCTGGGCAATGCCTCCGCCAGAACCGATGTGCGCGTAATTGACCTCGACGCCAGGATGCGCGGCGCTATATTCAGAAAACCATTTGGAGTAGATGGGGTAAGGAAACGTGGCTCCTGCTCCGGTCAGCTTCTGGGCCTGAGCGGTGCTCAATGCCATGAACAACAACGCAACGGCAACAATCGTTCTTTTCACAATTCTCTCCCTCGCAGTTTTACTGCCGCGTTTTATTGTCTACGGCTAATGTTACGGGGATTTGAATTGACAGTTTTTTCAACGGGTTGGCTCAGTGGGTTGGCCCAATGGCTGGTTCTGGCCGGTTGCGCCACTTGGCGGCCAGCTTCGGGTCCGCCAGCGCCTTGATATAGACGCCGCCTACCACGGACCGCGCCTGGAAGGCCATCTGCTTGCCAGTTTTAGTGTCATACCAGTCGGTCAGCGGCACGCGGGTTGGCCCCTCGTTGATCCAGCGGCCGATTGGCTCCATCAGCGCGGCAAACTGGTCGGAACTACCGGCCAGCGTCGCCGTCCAGGTCTCCCAGTCGACCTTGGTGTAGTCGGCGCGGTTGTCCAGCGGCAGGCCGAACTGGTTCAGATGCTTCAGGTAGAAGGCGATCTCCGTCTCTCGCACCTGCGCCGGGAACAGATTTAATCCGAGGATCTGGTCCCATACAAGGTTGTACTTCTGGCTCCAGGTGCCGGGCTTGTCGAAGGCCAGCTTGTAGTGGTCGCCCCCGTCTTTATCAGTCCCGTCTTTATCGGTATCGAGGGCCATGGCCTGCCATTTGGCGGCCATATCGGCGGCCAGATGCGCGTATTCCGCTGCAACATCCGGCTTGCCCAGCCCCTGAGCCATCTGAGCATAGGCCGCCAGCCCCTCGATGGCCTTGATGGAGAGATTGGCGTTGTGCGCCAGGTGGCCGGCAAAGTCGTCGGTCGAAAGCTGATTGGCAGGGTCGAGCCCCTTGTCGCGCAGATACCCGGCCCACAGCGTGAACTGCGGCCAGTACTGGCGGACAAAGTCCCAGTTCTGCTCCTCGCGGCTCATCGCGTCCGCCATGATGAGCAGGTTGCCGCTCTCTTCCACCGGCATCTGGTTCTCTTCAGTGGTTTCGCCGCCGCCGTAGACCTGGCCGTCGGCGAGCGGATAGGTGCCCAGATCGTGCGGCGCAAAGGGCCACTTCCAGCGCGGCAGCGCGGCATATTCCAGAACCGGCTTGAGCTGCGCCTGAATCAGCTCCGGATTGAAGAAGAGAAAGAACGGCGCCGAGGGATAGAGAACATCGACGGTCGAGATGCAGCCGTTCGAGAAATTCTCCTTGGGAAAGAGCATGGGCGTGCCGTCCACGTCCGCTGCAAAGCCATGCGCGGCCAGCGTCTGGCGATAAGCGAGGATCGCGAGCTGCGCATACGCCGGTCCGCCTGCATGGTTGAGATCGGCGGTCAGGTCGCGGTCAAACTCCTCGCCGCGCTGCTCGAGCGATGCGTACTGCGACTCGGCGTCGGCCAGCATCTGTTGCACGGTGAGTCCGTTGCGCTGCCAGTAGGGGCGCAGCTTGCGGCCCAGATACTCGATTGCGTACTCCTCTGTGTAAGCGAGCAGCAGATGCCGGGCGACGGGTGTGGTGGAGACCTTGCCCAGCGGCAGCGCCACGGCCAGATGCGCCGCGTGATCGCGCGGCATGCGCGGCATGTCGAGGTCGTCGGCCTCGGGCAGCGCGCCGCTCGCAACGAAACTGGCCATCGCATCGTGCGACAGCGCCAACTGCGCATCTGCAGCGTCGGGAACCGCGAGATGAAAGTAGCCCCAGTCGATGCGCAGATCGTCGCCGGGACGGTTGAGCACCCGCTGATCGCGCGAGCCCACGTTCAGCACGGTGAGCCCACCGGCGCGCGTGCGTCCCCAGGTCACTGGCTCGTCCGGCGTATTCACGGCGATGACCGGATTGACGTCAACCAGCAGCGTGACTTGGTGTACGCCGTCGCCCCTGGCGGCAAAGCTGAGGTACGTCACCGGCCGCGAGAGCAGGTCAAGATCGCGTGGGAAGGCCGGCGTAAAGAAAGCCACAGTCAGCGTGACACCTGCGGCTTCAAACGTGTACGTGGTGCGCGTGGGCGTGACTGCAAGGCTCGTCTGCCGCATGACGGGAACGTCGCGCGGCTCGGCTCCCATGAAGCGGTAAGTCTGCCCGTCAATGCGGGCCAGGCCGGCGATGGGCTGGCGGGCGCCGGTCCAGTGCTTGGTGTCCTCGTCGGTCAGGTGATCGGCCATGGACCAGACGCTGAAGTACGGATCGTGCGTAATGAGCGGAACTGCAGGCGGGCGCTGCTGCGCATGGAGCAGCGCGGAGACCAGAAATGCTGGGACGGCAAGCCATCGCAATGCGGTGTGTGTAATCGTTTCCATTTGCATCCTGTTCTCACCTGTGT
>JBAUCP010000809.1:0-3916 GCA_049677625.1 Occallatibacter sp.
GGCGTGCAATCAGAGGGGCGGTGGCCGATCTACGGGACAGGCTCAACTCGCGTTGGCCTAAGGGGCGCACGGCCTTACCGCCGAAACGTGAAACCATCCTCACGCCTCTCAACGCAACATACAAGGGAGGCGCGAGAATAGCCCCGGATGAAGTCCGCCGCCGCGGACGTAATCCGGGGAAGACGTTCCCCAAAAAAGCCACCCGCCCTGTAGGGGCGGAACGAACCGCAATCGTGATCTCAATCGCTGTTCCTGCAATCGCCCTGGCACCCTTGCCGGTCCGTCCCATGGCGCGTTTATGATCGCAACGGAGGAAACATGAGAAAAATCCCTCGATCGGCCACCACGGCCCTCGCTTTTCTTCAATTTCTCCTCCTGATCGCCATCGTTGCCTTCGCGCCGTTCGCCGCCGCGGCTGAGCTGCGGGTCCTGGTCTATACCCGCAACTACACCCCCGACGGAAAGGGATACGTCCACGACAACATTGCCTCCAGCGTGGACGCGATCAAAAAAATGGGCGCAGAGAAAGGATTTGCAGTTGACGTCTCAGACGATCCCGCCACCTTCAGCGAAGCCAACCTGAAGCAGTACGCCGCAATCGTCTTTTCAAACAGCAACAATGAAGCCTTTTCAAGCGATGCCCAGCGCGACGCCTTCAAGCACTACATCGAGTCCGGCGGAGGCTTCGTCGGCCTCCACTCTGCATCCGGGTCGGAGCGCGATTGGCCCTACTTCTGGTCGGTGCTCGGCGGCAAATTTGCGGCCCACCCCAGGATGCAGTCCTTCCAGGTGCAGGTTGCCGACCCGAATTTTCCCGCTGTGAAGAGCCTTCCCGCGCAGTTCGAATGGACTGACGAGTGTTATTTCATCGATCATCTGAATCCCGATATCCATCCGGTGCTGGTCACCGACCGCACCAAGCTGAGCTCGCTTGAACAGATGAAGATCGACGTTTCCAGCTTTCCCAATCCACTGCCGCTCGCCTGGTATCACCAGTTCGATGGCGGACGGGAGTTCTACCTCGCGCTTGGGCATAACAAGCAAGACTACGCAAGTCCCATACTCTACGGGATCATCGAAAATGGCATCCTGTGGGCGATGACAGCGGCACATTGAAGATCCTGCAATGTTTCTCGCTTCACTATCTGGTTCTCATTCCCGGCTGAGGGCCGCGCCGATCAATGTCGCAGTTGGCCGCAATCGGCTTTCGATATACTGAGAGCAGGCCGCATTGGTCCGCAGGCTCATACCTCAGCACATGCAACCCTTTGCCATTGCCAGCGATTCTGAGACAGGTTCCGCTTCCGCCACCGTCGGAACGTGGCGCATTGTCGGCTACGTCTACTTCACCTTCATCTGCTATCTCTCCATCGGCCTGCCGCTCGCCGTGCTGCCGCCTTATGTACACCTGCGCATGGGCTACAGCGCCGTCCTCGCCGGCCTGGTCATCAGCGTTCAATACATTGCCACACTGGCCAGCCGCCCCTGGGCCGGCCGCATCTCTGACCGCCAGGGAGCCAAGGTCTCCGTCATCTGGGGCATGTCCGCCTGCACCGCCAGCGGCGCAGTTCTCGTCGCCGCTTCGGCTCTCTACTCCATCCACTGGCTCAGCTTCTGGACCCTCATCCTGAGCCGCCTGATTCTCGGCATTGGCGAGAGCCTGGGCTCCACGGGCGCCACGCTGTGGGGAATCACCGCCGCCGGCCCTGAGAACACCGCCCGCGTGATCTCCTATAACGGAATCTGCACCTATGGCGCCATGGCCCTCGCCGCGCCGCTCGGCGTCGTCTTCGATAAGCTCTGGGGCCTCGGCTCGCTGGGAATCCTCACCATCCTGGTGGGCGCGCTCAGCGTCTTCCTGGCCGCGCGCAAGGCCCCCGTGCCGATTATGGAAGGCGAGCACCTGCCCTTCACCCATGTGCTGGGCCGCGTGGCGCCCCACGGCATGGGCCTGGCTCTCGGCGGCGTCTGCTATAGCGTGCTGGCCACCTTCATCACGCTCTTCTACGCCGCGCGCCACTGGGACGGCGCTGTCCTGTGCCTCACCGCCTTCGGCGTCGCCTTCATCGTCGCGCGGCTGGTCTTCATCCAGACCATCAATGCCTACGGCGGATTCCCCGTGGCCATGGTTTGCCTGGTCGTCGAGTCCATCGGCCTGTTTCTGCTCTGGCGCTCCAACTCGCCCTCGATCGCATTGACCGGCGCGGCTCTGGGCGGCTTCGGCTTCTCGCTCGTCTTTCCGGCCATCGGCGTCGAGGCCGTCAAGCGCGTCCCGGAAAACAATCGCGGCACCGCCCTCGGCGTCTTCACCGCCTTCGCTGACGTCTCCTTCTTCCTGGTCGGCCCCATCGCTGGAGCCATCATCGGCTGGTTCGGCTACAGCAGCGTGTTTCTCTTCGCGCTGATCAGCGTAATCTCCGCGCTGGGCATCGTAGTCGTGCTCCGGCAGATTCAGAGAGATTGAACCGAATCCCTCACCCAAGCCACGCGCCGTTCCAAACAATCCACAAAGACCCCGTGCCCCATCCTGTCGCCTTTTCTCTGGCGACAGGGTCGAAAACCACAAATCCCGGGTGCCCCACCTTCGGCGATTCGCGCTCTTTGCGAATCGGCTAAGGTGGGAAAGCACAAACCTCACCTAACCGCAGACCCGCCAACTCGCTGACTTGCCTCCGCGCAAGCCGGAGAGATAGGCTAAAGACATGTACGAGGATTTCCACGTAGCCGACCGCTGGACCGGCGAAGACCTGCACATCCGCTGGAAAGGCACCATGGTGGCCATCGCCACGCGCCACGCTGACGCCGTCGACATCCGCTTCGACGTCAACGGCCGTCCCATGTGGATCGCGCTCCCCTGCATCGCCTGGGTCGAGCAGAAGAAGCGCAGCGAAAAAGTCATCACCGACCAGCTCGCCGCGCAGATTGCCGGCCGCTACCTCAAGCAGCTCATCGAAGAAGGCTACGACGCCCAGCGCGAGGTCTACACCATGACCGTCGAAGAAGTCCTCTCGCACCTCGACGCCGTAGTGGCCGAAGCCAAGCAGCAGGGCTCCATTCCGACGCTTCCCGTCATCGCCTGAAGGCCAGCGAACGCCGGCACGAAACGGCAAAACAACCCTGCTTATCTCAAATTGTGCTACGTTGAATCCATGGCAACCGTCCTGCACATTCCGATCAACGAATATCTGCAACTCAGCTTTCGCCCTGATCGCGAGTATGTAGATGGCGAGATCAGGGAGCGCAACGTGGGTAAGTGGGAGCATGCCAGGGTCCAGGCTTTGTTGGCTGCGTGGTTCGTCAATCACGAAAAAGAATGGACAACTGCATCGAGCACGGAACAGCGAATGCGCGTGTCGGCAACCCGGGTTCGCGTTCCGGACCTCGTTGTGCTGACGGCAGGCCCGCAGCCGGAAGTTTTGATTGAGCCGCCGCTGCTGGTCGTCGAAATCCTCTCGCCCGACGATACGTACTCCGACATACAAGAGCGCGCGCAGGACTATCGTGCTATGGGCGTAGAAACAATCTGGATCATCGATCCCAAGACGCGCACCGGCCGCATGTGCCGCGGAGCCGAGTGGATCGAATCAAACCGGCTTGAGGTAAAGGGAACGCCGCTGTACGTTGAGCTGGCAGACATCTTCAGCCAGTTGACCGTTGCTTGAGCATGCGCATGGTGACGGCGGGTGGCTCACCCTTGTTTTTCATTGTCTGTTCTGCCACAACCGAGGGTGGGCACATTCAAATTCCAAGTGCAACAGATTTCGTGAATAGATTCATAAAGATCGCAGTAGCCGTGCCGTGGGAAAGTGGAAAATGGTCTTTGTTTTCCATCTTTTCCATGGCCTTGTTCCAGGCATGTCTCGACTGGTCTTGATGTTGCGTTGTTGCACTTGGACCTTGAATGTGCCGTGCCCCA
>JBAUCP010000810.1:0-8610 GCA_049677625.1 Occallatibacter sp.
AGTTTGAGCAGGCCGTGCGCGCCGTGTGCAATCTGCCGCTGGGCTCGACCGAGTTGATCAGTCCCTGTGCGATCGTGAATCTGCTTGGCGACGTTTGGTTAAGCGGAAAGCCAGATTTTGCTTCCGCACTCGCAGTGCCCGGCGTGCGGCTGCACCTTTATGAGAAGCACACGCCACGCGCGGGGCGGAAGATGGGACATTTGTCGGCGACGGGAGCTACGCCTGAGGAAGCCCTGGAACGCGTGCTGGAAGCCAAGCGGCGGTTGCATTAAGGCAGGCCCAGGTCTGTGCTATCCCACCCTTGCCACAAAAACAAAGACGTGGCAAGGATGGGGCACCAGGCACTTGTACCTTGAATCTGCCCACCCGGCTTATGAATCGTGCCAGCCTGTTATACGGCTGCCTTCTCCCAGCGCTTGGGCCGGCGATTGGCTTGCAGAATTTTCTTGCGCAGGCGCAGCGACTTGGGCGTGACTTCAACAAACTCGTCTTCGGCGATGAACTCGATGGCCTGTTCCAGGTTCAGAGCCTTGTAGGGCACAAGCCGGATGGCCTCATCGGCGCTCGATGCGCGCATGTTGGTCATCTTTTTCTCGCGGACCACGTTCACGTCCAGATCGTTGTCGCGCGAGTGCTCGCCGACGATCATGCCCTCGTACACTTCAACGCCCGCGCCGACAAAGAGAATGCCGCGCTCCTGCAATCCATTGAGCGAATAGGTGGTGGTTGCGCCCTGGCGGTCGGCGATGAGCGCGCCGGTAGGCCGCTGCGGAATTTCGCCCTGATAGGGTATGTAGCCATCAAAGAGCGAGTTCATCACGATGGTTCCGCGCGTCTCGGTGAGCATTTCGCTGCGCAGGCCGATGAGGCCGCGGCTGGGCACGCGAAACTCCATGCGCACGCGGCCTGAGCCGTGATTGTGCATCTTGGTCATCTCGCCCTTGCGCGGCCCGAGCTTTTCAATCACCACGCCGGTGTGGATCTCCGGCACGTCGATGGTGAGGTGTTCGACCGGCTCCATGCGCACGCCGTCGACCATGCGCGTCACAATCTCCGGACGGCCGGCCATGAGCTCAAAGCCCTCGCGGCGCATCATCTCGATGAGGATGGCCAACTGCAGCTCGCCGCGGCCCAGCAATTTGAAGCTATCTGGTGAGCCAGTCTCTTCCACGCGGATCGAAACATTGGTGAGCAGCTCTTTTTCGAGCCGCTCGCGCAGGTTGCGGCTGGTCACATACTGGCCTTCCCGTCCGGCGAACGGCGAGTTGTTCACGCTGAACTGGATCGCAATGGTCGGCTCGTCGATGACGATCAGCGGCAATGGCGCGGGGTTCTCCACGCTGGTGATCGTCTCGCCGATGGTGATGCCCTCCACGCCGGCGACCGCCACAATGTCGCCCATTGTGGTCTCGGTCGTCTCCGTCCGCTTGAGGCCGCTGAAGGTGAAGAGCTTCGTGATGCGCGTCTTCATCAGCGACCCGTCGCGCTTCGAAATAGTCACGTCGTCGCCGGCGTGCAGCGTGCCCTGAAAGACGCGGCAGATGGCGATGCGGCCGAAGTACTCCGAGTAATCGAGATTCGTCACCAGGATCTGCAGCGTCCCTTCGCTGTCGCCCGTAGCCGCGGGGATGGTATTGACGATTGCCTCAAAGAGCGGCTGCAAATCCGTGCCCGGCGTTGCCGGATCG
Organism: Occallatibacter sp.; assembly: GCA_049677625.1. Taxonomy (GTDB): domain Bacteria; phylum Acidobacteriota; class Terriglobia; order Terriglobales; family Acidobacteriaceae; genus Telmatobacter. The sequence continues at coordinate 1,689 of JBAUCP010000810.1, forward strand.
GTCGACGCGGTGCCGGCCTTGGCAACCGCGTAGAGCACGGGAAACTCGAGCTGGTGCTCGTCCGCATCGAGGTCGATGAAAAGATCGTAAATTTCGTTCAGCACTTCCTGCGGGCGCGCATCCGGGCGGTCGATTTTGTTGATGACCACAATAGGCGGCAGCTTGGCCTCAAGCGCCTTCGACAATACATAACGCGTTTGCGGCAGCGGCCCCTCGGCTGCATCCACAAGCAGCATCACGCCATCCACCATCTTGAGCGCGCGCTCCACTTCACCGCCAAAATCGGCGTGGCCGGGCGTGTCGACGATGTTGATCTTTCCGCCGCCGAAGTTGATCGCCGTATTCTTGGCGAGGATAGTGATGCCGCGCTCACGCTCCAGCTCGTTTGAGTCCATCACCCGATCGGCCACCTGCTCGTTGGCGCGAAACGTTCCAGACTGGCGCAGCATGGCGTCAACCAGCGTAGTCTTTCCATGGTCAACATGGGCAATGATCGCGATGTTGCGTATCGTCTGGCTCACAGGTGCAGAATTCCTTTTCTTGGGTTCGACTGATCGACCGTTGCACTGCTTTCAGGAACAAAAAATAGCAAAATACCGCGCAAAGCGGCAGTTTTTATTCTACCAGCAATGAGTAAACAACTGCCGCTGAACGCAGGCCGCAAGCGCTCGGGCTCCCTTCAATCGATCGCGTATCGTGTGCTGAATCGCTTCACTTTCCAGTGTGAAGCTTGAGCGATCTCGGGGTCTTGGCGCGATGCAAAAGCCGATGCGCCCGCTCGCGCATGGCCTTTCCGCCTTCCAGCGCGAAGGCCGCATTCACCAGCGCGATATGCGAGAAGGCTTGTGGGAAGTTTCCCACCAGCCGCTTGCGTTTTATGTCGTACTCCTCGGCAAGCAGGCCCACGCTGTTGCGCAGCTTGAGCAGCTTCTCGAAGAGCCTGCGAGCATCGCGGCTGCGGCCGATTGCCTTCAGGCTGCTCACCATCCAAAAGCTGCAAGCCAGAAACGCGCCTTCGCCCGGCGGCAATCCATCTTTTACCTTTGCCGTGTTGTAGCGCAGCACCAGGCCATCCGGCATCAACTCGCGCTCGATGGCCTTCACGGTTCCCCGCACGCGCTTGTCCGTGCCCGGCAAAAAACCCACGATGGGCATCAGCAGCAGCGACGCATCGAGTTCTTTGGAACCGTAGGCCTGCACAAAGCTGTTCTTCTTTTTGTCGAAGGCCTTTGCGCAGATCTCCCGATGAATGGCGTCGCGGATCATCTTCCATCGTTCGACGGGCGCGTCGTACTTGAACTGCTCGGCGAGCAGCACGGCGCGATCGAATGCAACCCAGGCCATCATCTTCGAATAGGTGAACTGCTGCGGTCCGCCGCGCGTCTCCCAGATTCCCTCGTCCGGCTCCTTCCAGATGTCTTCCAGATGATCGAGCAGCAGCGCCAGCACCCTGAAGTCGCGTTCATTGTGGCGCTTCATGCTGGCCTGCGCGTGGTAAAAGGAGTCGAGCATCTCGCCATAAATATCGAGCTGCAACTGCCCGGCAGCGGCATTGCCGATGCGCACCGGGCGTGAGTTTTCATATCCCGGCAGCCATCCGGCCTCCCACTCCACGAGCTGCCGCTCGCCCTTCAGACCGTAGATGATCTGCACCTGATCGGGACTGCCGGCCAGCGCGCGCAGCAGCCAGTCCTGCCACGCCTCCGCCTCGTCAAAGTAGCCTGCGTTAGCGAGCGCCAGCAGCGTGAAGGTCGTGTCGCGCAGCCAGCAGTAGCGATAGTCCCAGTTGCGCACGCCGCCGATTGCCTCAGGCAGCGACGTTGTGGGAGCGGCCACGATGCCGCCGGTCGGCCCGAACGTAAGCGCCTTGAGCGTGATCAGCGACCGCTCCACCGCATCGCGATATTTGCTGTTGAACTTGAGCCGCGACGTCCAGCGCTTCCACATGCGCCCTGTATCGTTGAGCGCACGTGTGTAGTCGATCGGCTCCGGATCGGGCTGGTATGAGCTTCCGTGCGTCAGCGTGAACCATACGCGCTGGCCTTTGCTCACTTCGAACTCCGCCACCGTCTTCAGGTCTTCGCCGCGTACCGGAACCGATGCGTGAAGAATGGTGAGATTGGCGCCGGCAACCGCGCGCACGCCATCGGCCGTGGCTGTTACCCATGGCACGGTGCGCCCGTAGTCGAAGCGCAGCGCCAGCTCCATGCGCACCTTCACACGGCCGCGCACGCCCTCCACAACGCGCACCAGGCTCGAATGCGCTGTGTGCGGCGGCATGAAGTCGATCAGCCGTATCGCGCCGCCGTTCTGCTCAAAGGTGGTTTCGAGAATCGGCGTGTGATCGCGATAGCGGCGCGACGTCTTCCATTCGCATTCGAGCGGAGCAATCTTCCAATAGCCGTTCTCCTCCGCGCCCAGCAGCGCGGCAAAACACGCCTCTGAGGAGAAGTTGGGCCAGCAGAGCCAGTCGATGGAGCCATTCGTATCCACCAGTGCAGCGGTTTTGCAATCGCCAAGGAGAGCGTAGTCTTCAATCTTTGCAGGCATTGTGTTTTTTTCTACTGCTCGTGATAGTCGCGCATCAGCCCGCCATCGATGACAAACGTTGCGCCGGTCACATACGCGGCATCGTCTGTAGCCAGAAAGGTTACCAGGCCGGCGACATCCTCAGGCGTGCCCAGCCGGCCAAGAGGTATTTTGGCCAGCAGCGCATTCAGCTTCGGCTTGTCTTCAAGCAGAGCCTTGTTCATGGGCGTTTGAATCGCGCCCGGCGCAACGTTGTTCACGGTAATGCCGAGCGGGCCCAGCTCCACGGCCAGGTTGCGCATCAACATGCGCAGGCCGCCTTTGCTGCTGCAGTAGGTGGCAAAGCCGGGAAAGGTCATGTCCTCGTGAACCGAGCTGATATTGACGATGCGGCCCGTCTTCTTGGCGTCGCGCAGCCGCCGCACAAAAGCCTGGGAGAGAAAGAACGCGCCGCGCAGATTGACCTGCATCACGCGGTCGTAGTCTTCTTCGGTGGTGTCCCAAAAGTCGGACTTGATCTCCATGCCCGCGTTGTTCACCAGGATGTCCGCCGAGCCGAACCGGTTCCATGCCGCATCGATGAGGCGGCGCACATCGTCCATGCGCGTGATGTCGGCCATAACCATCTCGCCATCTCCGCCGGCCTGCTCGATGCGTCGCAGCGTTTCTTCGGCGCCATCGGACTTGCCTACATAATCGACGATGACCTTTGCACCCTCGGCGCCAAGGCGTGCGGCAATGGCCTGCCCAATACCTGTGCCTGCGCCAGTGACAATCGCGACCTTTCCCTCTAAACGATGCATTCGCCTTGCTCCTTGCGGATCAATACTCGCTTCTCTTTCGCCCACCCCTCCTTGCTTGGATGCAGGAGATGCGCATCCGGGGATGGGCTCTCTAGCAAATCTAACCCGCGACCCCCATTTCCGTTGCCGGGCCCGGCTCAAGTACACTTTTGCGCACATGAGAATTGCCGCTCAATTGCGCCTTCAAGCTGCTGCGAGCACCCGCATCGGCCTGCTCGCCTGCGTATGCACACTGCTGCTCACGCTATTTGTCACCGCGCCGCAGACCGCGCCTGCGCAGACCAGAGCACATCGTCTGCTCATCTACTCCATCGATGTGGAAGGCGGCCAGTCTACGCTGCTCGTCTCGCCTTCGGGTGCGTCCCTTTTGGTCGATACCGGGTGGCCGGACAACAACGGCCGCGACGCCGATCGCATTCAGGCCGCGATGCGCGACGCGGGCATTACGCGCATCGATCACCTGCTCATCACGCACTATCACGTTGACCACGTAGGCGGCGTGCCGGAGCTGGTAAAGCGCGTTCCGGTGGGCGAGTTCCTCGATCACGGCCCCAACCGCGAGGACTCCGCCAGCACGCGCGACGGCTACGCAGCCTATCTCAAGGCCATTGGAGACAAGCTGCATCGCGTCGTGCATCCCGGCGACACGGTCTCGATTCCCGGCCTCAGCGTCGTGGTTCTCACCGCGGACGGCGAGCACATCGGCGCAGTGCCGGGCATAGCGCCCACGCCCAACCCCTACTGCGCAACCGAACGCCAGTGGCCCGCCGATCCCACTGAGAATGCGCGCTCGGCCGGCGTTCTGGTCACCTTCGGAAAATTCCGCTTCCTCGATCTCGGCGATCTTACCGGTCAGAAAGAAGTCGCGCTGGTCTGTCCGAATAACCCCATCGGCACGGTCGATCTTTACCTGGTCACGCACCACGGGATGAACCTGTCGAACTCCCGCGCCATTGTGGATGCCGTGCATCCGCGCGCGGCCATCATGAATAACGGAGCGCACAAGGCCGGCATGCCGGAGGCGTGGCAGACGGTGCATGACAGCCCCGGCCTCATCGATCTGTGGCAGCTTCACACCGCGGAAAACTCTGACGCCGCGCACAACAGCCCCGCGGCGCTGATCGCCAATCCCTCCGGCAGCGCACAGGACGGCGCCTATCTGAAAGTGATTGCTTCGCCGAACGGCGATTTCTCGGTTACGAACACGCGCACCGGCGAAACCAGGACGTACGCGCGCTAGGCTGTATCGACATATAGCTTGTTGACGTGTGGACAAAAGATGCGATTTTTAAGAGGATTTGAGCTACTGCGAAGAAGCTGCAGGTCCTTCGACTGCGCAGGTTGCAAAAGCGCAACCTGCTCCGCTCAGGATGACAGTGCTCAAGTTAATTCATTCAACAACTTAGCAGAGATCTATATGTCGATAGAGCCTAGGACTTGAAAGAATCAAGCGTCTATGGCCGGTCCACAACTATTCGATCGAACTCATGTCAATCGCGCCGCGCGGAAGCCACGCGCGGAATGCCCTGCAGATCGGCGGTGAATTCAATTTCGCGAAATCCCGCGTCCCTAAGCAGCGATTCGACGCTCGCCCGCTGGCCGTAGCCGATTTCGAGTACGATGAATCCGCCGGGAACAAGCGCGTTGAATGTTGCGGGAATGAGACGGCGGTAAATCGCGAGCCCATCGGCGCCGGCAAAGAGCGCCTGCGCCGGCTCGAAGTCGCGGACCTCGACGGCGAGCGCGTCGCGATCGGCCTCCGGCACGTAGGGCGGATTGGAGACGACGATCTCAAACTGTTCGCCGGCAACGGGGCTCAGCAGGTCGCCTTCAAGAAAACGGATGCAATCGGCGAATCCAACGCGCTCGGCATTCCATCGGGCAAGCTCAAGGGCCGAGGCGGAAATGTCGATTGCCGTGATTGCGGCACAGGAAGACCAGTCGCGGGCCAATGCTATGGCGATGGCGCCCGAGCCGGTGCCAATATCTACGATGCGCGGATTGCGGAAGCTGCAAGCGAGCTGGGCGGTCTTTTCGACAAGATGCTCGGTTTCCGGGCGTGGAATCAGCACTTCGCGATTGACGCGCAATGGCAGGCGATAGAACTCGACCTCACCGGTGATGTACTGAATAGGCTCGCCGAGGGCGCGCCGCTCGACCCACTCGGCAAAGCGGCTCACGGCCGCGACAGGCAGCTCATCATCGAGATGAGCCAGCAGCCAGGCCTTGTTTCGGCCGAGTGCGGTGAAGAGCAGCACCTCGGCATCGAGCCGCGCGCGCTCAGGATGCGGCCCATATTTCAGGCGCGACTCAGCCTGGCGCAGTGACTCGAGCAGCGTGAGCGCAGACACGCCGTCAGGCCGCCTGCGCGCCGTCGGACTTGAGTTGCTCTGCCTGGTAGTGCGCAACCAGCGCGTCGACGATTGGCTGCAGGCGGCCCTCCATGATCAGGTCGAGCTGGTGCAGCGTGAGGCCGATGCGGTGATCGGTGAGCCGGTTCTGCGGGAAGTTGTAGGTGCGGATCTTCTCGCTGCGGTCGCCGGAGCCGACTTGCTGCTTGCGCTCCCTGGCCAGCTCGGCATTCTGGCGCTCCAGTTCCACTTCATAAAGCCGCGAGCGCAGCACGCGCATGCCTTTCTCGCGATTCTTGATCTGCGATTTTTCGTCCTGGCAGCTCACCACGGTGCCGGTGGGCAGGTGCGTGATGCGCACGGCGGAGTAAGTAGTGTTCACAGACTGGCCGCCGGGGCCCGAGGAACAAAATGTATCGATGCGCAGGTCCTTGGCCTCGATCTTGATGTCGACTTCCTCAGCTTCAGGCAGCACGGCTACCGTTACGGCCGATGTGTGCACGCGGCCCTGCGTTTCGGTGGCGGGAACGCGCTGCACACGATGCACGCCGCTCTCCCACTTGAGCTGCGAGTAGACGCGGCTGCCTTCGATGATGGCGATCACTTCCTTGTAGCCGCCCACACCGGACTCGGAGAGCGACATGACCTCAACCTTCCAGCGATGCTGCTCGGCGAAGCGCGTGTACATGCGAAAGATTTCGGCCGCGAAGAGCGAGGCCTCGTCACCGCCGGTGCCGGCGCGGATCTCGAGGATCACGTTCTTCTCGTCGTTGGGGTCCTTGGGCAGCAGCAGCAGCTTAAGCTCTTCCTCGAGCGCCGGCTCGCGCGGCTCGAGTGAGGCAATCTCCGCCTCGGCCAGCTCGCGCAGATCGGGGTCGCTCTCGGCCAGCATGGCGCGCGCCTCGGCCAGGCCCTGGCGCACCTGCTTGAGCGCGCGGTATTTCTCCACCGGCGCTTCGATCTCGCGCAGCAACTTGGCGGTCTTCTGATATTTCTCGTGGTCGTTGATGACCTCAGGCAGCGCGAACTGCGCCTGCAGCTCGTTGTAGCGCTGCTCCATCTGTTCCAGACGGTCAATCATAATTTCCCCCCTTCGGGGTTTTAGGTTTTGGAGTAGAGAAGTGGCAGGGTGAAAAACCAGTACATGCGGCGGGCGCCGCTAGAGGAGGGCCGGAATGGGCTGGTGGAGAATCACTTCGCCTTCTATTCTACAGCATTTTTGCATGATTTCGTAGCGGC
>JBAUCP010000811.1:0-3048 GCA_049677625.1 Occallatibacter sp.
CATCACCGAAGAAATCTGGCACGCCCTTTATAAGGGAGAAGTGACACCGGAGAAGTCAATTGCGTTGATGAGCTATCCGCGGGGAGATTCGAACCAAATTGATCAGGACGCTATGTTCGAAATGAGCGACTTGCAGCAGTTGGTTACCGAGTTTCGTTCAACCCGCAAAGACCTTTCCGTGCCGGAGAGTGAAATCGTCCCTGGGTTCCTGCTCGAGGTGAACATGGGAGGCGCGCGGTTTGATCCCTGGGGAGGCCGTCGCTCATCGAGCGATGTGGTCATCCGCAATCGCGCCACCGTGGAGAAACTCGCTCGCGTCAGCCCCGTTTCTTTCGTCGATGCCCAGCAACGCTATGGATATCTTGCCAAGCTCTACTGGCGCCAGGGAAAGTTTGAAGTTGCAGTTGATTATCAGAAACAAATCGACGTCCCCGCCGAGCGCGAACGCCTGACCAAAGACATCGCCAAATACGAAAAAGGCGTCGCCGCCGCCGAGCGTCAACTCACCAACGAAGGCTTCCTGGCCAAAGCCCCGGCGCAGGTGGTCGAAGGCCTCAAGAAGCAGGAAGCCGAAACCCGCACCCTGCTCGAAAAAGCCCGCGCCGCACTGGCTGCGCTCCCCGAGTGACGGCCCGCAATGCCCTGCGCCTGCGAGAAATGCCTTCGGCACTCCCGGACCCTCGGCCTCGCCGAGGGCACGCCCACAAAGGAAGCCATCCGCAAGGCATTCCGCGCAGCCGCCAGTCTCTGGCATCCTGACCGCTTCGAGCACGATCCCGCCCAGCGCCTCGCCGCCGAAGAAAAATTCAAGGCTATCCAGGCCGCTTACAGCGAGCTGATCGAGCACTTCGAGAATCCTATCCAGCCATTCGTGGAGCCGGTCTCCGCGCAGTCGCCCGCAGAAGACTTCTTCGCCGCCCGCCACGCGCGCGCAGACACCCCGCCGCGCATCTCCTTCGGCGGCGCGCACGGCTGCTATGTCGCGCCCGATTTCCCGCCCAAGGCGCTCGAGGTGGCCTATGCCCACGTACGCGAGCCCGACCGCCCGCTCGCGCTTGTCGACCTCTCCCGCCACGGCTCGCCGCTCGGCGATCTCTCCCGTTACATCCTGTTCTCGCTGCACGGAATCTTCGTCTGCGACACGCTCAACCAGATTTTGCTGCTCTGGTATGAAGACCTGGGCGAACTGCGTTTCGTAGACCAGCGCAAGCGGGGCAAGCTCCCGCTCTGGCACCGCTTCATCGAAAAGATATCCGGCACCGAGCAGAAGTATTCACTGGAAATTTACCGCCGCGACGGAACCCTCTTTTATGCAATTGCCAGCCAGGCCGATGACGGTGTAAAGAAGGTTATCTATAACTTTCTTCAGCAGAAGAAGCCGCAGCCGCATCCATAAATTGGGGAAAAGGAATCATGGACTGGAAGAGTCACCGCATTGACGCATTGCTGGAGCAGGCGCTCATTGAAGACAAAGCCGCCGGCGATGCCACAACCAACCTCACCATCGACCCCGACCTGCGCGCCTCGGCCTCCATTCTTGCCCGTGAGGAGCTGGTCGTGGCCGGCCTGGGCGCCGTGCCGCGCTTCCTTGAAATCTTTGCCCGCCTCGACCCGCGTCCCCAGGCCAACACCCGCTTTGAAGTCGTCAGCCATCCGGAGATCTTTGACGGCGTCCGCGTCCATGCCGGCCAGGTGCTGGCCGTGGTCCGCCACAACGCCCGCGTGCTGCTCTCGACCGAGCGCGTCATCCTCAACCTGCTCCAGCACCTCAGCGGAATCGCCACGCTCACCCGCCGCTATGCTGACGCCATTCAGGGCACGCACGCACGCGTGCTCGACACGCGCAAGACCGTCCCCGGCATGCGCGCGCTTGAGAAGTATGCTGTCCTCTGCGGAGGCGGCACCAATCACCGCATTGATCTCGCCTCCGGCATTCTCATCAAGAACAATCACATCTCGCTCGGCGGCGGCCTCAAGACCGTTCTGGCCCGCGCCATCCAGTCGCGCAAGCCCGGCCAGCGCGTGCAGATTGAGGTCCGCACCGCGCAGGACCTCGAAGACGCTCTCGCCGGCGGCGCTGAGGCCATCCTGCTCGACAACATGACGCCCGCCGCCGTCAGGCAGTCCGTGGAGAGAATCAAGCAGGAAAACCGCTGGATTCCCACCGAAGCCTCAGGCGGCATCGTGCTTGAAAACATCCGCCCCTACGCCGAAACCGGAGTCGACTTCATCAGCGTGGGCGCGCTCACCCACTCCGCCAAAGCCGCCGACATCTCCATGACCATCACCGCGGAGCAGCGTTAGTTCGTTAGTTTTCTGAACTCATGTTCCCGCACCGACAATGGGTGCCACATCCTTTCGCCTTTTCCTGGCGAAAGGGTGGGAAACCACGCAGGATACTAAAGAATGTTCGATCTGCCGAAGCTCGAAGCCTTGCTCGCCGACTCCATCTTCTCGGGCAAGCTCCACTTCGCCCCGGTCACCGATTCGACCAACAGCGACGCGCTCACCGCCGCCCGCAGCGGCGCGCCGCACGGCTCCGTCTGGTTTGCCGACGAGCAGTCAGCCGGTCGTGGCCGCGGCGGCAACGCGTGGCGCTCAGCCGCCGGTGAAGGACTCTACGTCAGCGTCCTTCTGCGCCTGCAAATCCCCACCAGCCGCCTGCTCCTGCTGCCGCTGGCAGCCGGTCTCGCCGCAGCCGACGCCATCCACGCCGCCGCATCCAGCGTCAACATCGACCTGCGCTGGCCCAACGATCTGCTCATCGGACCCAACAAAACCGGCGGCATCCTGGTCGAGGCAAACTCCGAGGCCAGCTCGGGAGCCTTCGCCGTCGTCGGCATCGGTATCAACGTCCATCAGCGCAGCTTCGACCCCGGCCTGGCCACTCCGGCCACATCGCTCGACCTGGCCGCAGGCCGCGCCATCAGCCGCCTGGCGCTGCTCGTCTCCCTGCTCCCGGCGCTCGAGCGCGAAACGGCCGCCCTGCGCGACCCGGCCGCCGCAGCCACGATTCCCGCCCGGGTTGAAGCGGCCTCCACCTGGGTC
>JBAUCP010000812.1:0-7621 GCA_049677625.1 Occallatibacter sp.
GAGGCCCGCAAAATCGAAAGCGAAGCCAACGCCGAGCGCCGCCGCGTCATCCGCGACATGCTCTACCGCAAAGACAGTTGAGCGCAGGAGCTCAAACCGTGCACACCCGTACCTCGTAGTGCGTCGCAAAGGGCTCAATCCGGCTCAGGAACAGCCTGGCTTCGGGCTCGAAGACCGGCGTCTCGTACTCCGGCCCCGCAAACCGCTTCACCGCCTCCAGCGAGTCAAAGAAGTTCACCACCACAAACTCGGCCTCCGCCTCGCCATTCGAACGCAGTACATACCCTCCCCGATAGCCCTCAATTGCCGCCAGACCCGGCAGAATCTTTTGCTTTAAAAAATCCTCATATCCATCTGCATCTTCAGGCTTTGTCCATCCACGCCAGTGCCGCGCAATCATCCTACCCCCTCCAACCGAAATCCCCAAATTTCGAATCCCGGTACAATCAATATGTGAGCACAGTGAAAGAAGAAGAGTCTCCCGCGGCAGCCACGTCGGCCGGCCCTGTAGTTGGTTTTATCTCGCTCGGCTGCCCCAAAAACCTGGTCGACTCCGAGGTCATGATGGGCCTGCTCGACCGCGCCGGCGCGCGCCTGACCGCCCGGCCTGAAGACGCCGAAATCCTGGTCGTGAACACCTGCAGCTTCATTGACACCGCCAAGCAGGAGTCCGTCGACACCATCCTCGAAATGGCCCGCCACAAAACCTCCGGCTCAGCCCGCAAGCTCATCGTCGCCGGCTGCCTGGTCGAGCGCTACCGCGACGAAATCAGGAAAAACATCCCTGAGGTCGACGCCGTAGTCGGCACCGGCGAGCTCGAAGCAATTCTGGAAGCCGCCGGCATCGCACCCCCACCCGCCGCAGCGCCGTCCCCGTTCACCATCCTCACCAGCGTCCACGCCGAAACCCGTCCCGGCAAGGAATCGCAATCCGGCACGCACAAAGGCACGCATCAGGCGGTAGGTCTGGGCTTTAGCCCAGACACAAATGGCGCACAATCTCCAGGGGCTGGTAGGGATGGGTTTCAACCCATCCATTTATCCCCCGAGATAAGTTTCCGAGCGGAAGGCGACCACCGCGAGCAGCAAGGCCGCTTCAGCCGCAACGACTGGCAGGGCGCCACGCATCTGCTGCCCACCTACCTCTACGACGAAACCACCCCGCGCCTGCTCTCAACGCCGCGCGCTTCGGCTTATATAAAAATCGCCGAAGGCTGCGACCACCCCTGCAGCTTCTGCGTCATCCCCAACCTGCGCGGCAAGTTCCGCTCGCGGCGGTTTGAGTCAGTGGTGGCGGAGGCGCAGCGGCTGGTGGCGAGCGGGGTGCGCGAGATCACGCTGATTGGCCAGGATACGACCTGCTATGGCGAAGACTTTGGCCTGAAGGATGGGCTGGCTGCGCTGCTCGATGCGCTTGCGCAGATTGAAGGATTGCGCTGGCTGCGGTTCCTCTATGCGTATCCGAACCGGATTACGGGGCGGCTGCTGGAGACGATCGCGAAGCACGACAATATCTGCAAGTATCTCGACGTGCCGCTGCAGCATGCGTCGCCCGATGTGCTGAAGCGCATGAAGCGCGGGGCGGGCGCGGAGATTTTTCTGAAGACGCTGGAGAAGGTTCGAGCGGCGGTGCCGGGCATTGCGCTGCGCACGAGCTTCATCGTCGGCTTCCCCGGCGAGTCGCTCCGCGACTTTGAAGTCTTGGAGCAGTTCATTGGCGAGGCGAGGTTCGACTGGCTTGGAGTCTTCAGCTATTCGCATGAAGAGGGATCGCAAGCGTACTCGCTGGACGCACAGGTTCCGAAGCGGACGATCGAGGCGCGCAAGCGGCGGCTGATGAAGCTGCAGCAGTCGATCTCGAAGCGCGCCAAGCAGCAGTGGGTGGGGCGCGAAGTGACGGTGCTTGCGGAGGGATCTTCCGAGGAGACCGACCTGTTGTGGGAGGGGCGGACGCAGTTCCATGCGCCGGAGATTGACGGCAAGGTCTATATCAACGACTTTGGGGATCTGGAGACGCTGGAGGCGGGACGGTTTTACAAGGCGGAGATTACTGAGGCGCATGAGTACGATGTGGTGGCGCGGGTGGTTTCTGCGGCGCTATAAGAGCGCGATCCATTCGCAATTATTTTCTGCCGAGCTTCGGAATTTGCCGCTATTCTTCCCCCATGGCCAATCCAGAACATCTCGCCAGGCTCCATGAAGGCGTCAACGCATGGAACACGTGGAGAGACCGGAATCCCGATCCCGATTACGAAATAGACTTGAGCGACGCTGACCTTAGTAATGCAAGCCTGTGCGGGGCAGATCTGTCCGGAACGAGCCTAAGCCATTCGAACCTCAACGGCACTGACCTCACCGTTGCCGACCTGCGCCACGCGAAGCTGAACGAAACTAACCTCCGCAAAGCGAGGTTGGACGAGGCGCGCCTGTGGCGGGCGAAATTGAACGGAGCGGATCTGAGCGCAGCGCGAATGCAAGCAGCCGACCTGTACGCGGCAGACCTCACGGCGACAAATCTCGATGGCATCGATCTGCGATCCGCCAAGTTACAAGAGGCCACTCTTGACCGCGCGAGTGCAACAGGCGTCAAACTCTGGGAGACGCAACGGGCCGGCTGGTCTATCAAGGGGATCGTTTGCGAATGTGCATTCTGGGACGAAGACGCCAAAGTGCCGACCACGTACGCGCCCGGAGAGTTTGAACAGCTCTACTCCGACCAAACCTGCATCGAGCTCTTCTACCACGGCGGCGTCTCCACATTCGAGCTCAACACACTCCCCGCCCTGCTCTATCATCTGGCTTCGCTGCATCCGGACAGCAACATCCGCCTCAAATCCATCGAGGAAACCGGCGGCGGCGCGAAGATATCCATCAGTGTTGGCGATGCAAGCACGGAGTCAGCCGAGAAGATCAAAGCAGACGCCTTGCAGGTCTATCACGCTCAACTTGCGCTTCGCGATAAAGAGACGGAGCGATTGCAGATCGAGAAAGATTACCTCGAGCGGCTCTTCCTCGGAAAGCTGGTTCCGGCGATGCTGAGCGCCGGCACGCCGCACAATGTCTTCAACGCGCCAGTCACCGGCGTCGTGATTTCCAGCGGCGAATCCAAAGTAGAGTTCCACCAGACCATCAACGACAACTCCGCGCTTCTCGCGCTTCTCGAAAAAATGATGGACCGCCGCGCCGACCTCAACCTACCCGCGTCAGACGCACGGGAGTTCGAGGCCGAACTCCACTCCACAACGACAGAATTGCAAAAACAGAATCCCGACAAGTCCGTCCTGTCGAAAAGCATGGGCTTCATCCGCAAGCTGGCCACAGAGGCAGCAACCCGAGCCGCCGGCAAGCTGGGCGAGCAGGCCGTCTCAGCCGATTGGCAATCCTGGCTCCATCAACTCGGCCATTTCGTCTCTCATCTGAATTGAAGTCCCGTCTCGACTGCGATTCGCTCCTCGTAGTGAGAAAATAAAGACCGGAGATTTCTCCGAACCAGAACCCATGCCTGCAAAGAAAAAATCCGCCAAACTGTTTCGCTGCCCCACCTGCGCGATGCTGGTCCGGCCCGAAGACGAGGACTTCCCTTTCTGCAGCGACCGCTGCCGCAAGATCGACCTGGGTAAATGGGCCACCGGCGTCTACAAGATCAGCTCTCCGATCCTCGATCCCGAAGTCCTCGAAGACCTCGGCGGCTCCGGCAGGGACCGCGGCGGTGACTCGCATGATGAGTGATGCCGCAGGCACCACCAGCCAAATGCCCGTGCCCCATCCTTTCGCTTTTCTTCTGGCGAAAGGGTGGAAACGCACTGCCGCCAGTCTGCCCGGCATGGAGATCTCTTGACGGCCAACGCACAAGCCAAAACTCCCTGGGCATGGGCCGTCGCTACCTTCTTCGGCGCGGGCATCGGCAGACCCGGTCCCGGCACGTATGGCTCCGTCGCCGCCGTCCTGTTATGGGCGGCCTTCGCCTGGCTCGCTCATCCCACGCCGCGCGTCCTGCTCGCCGCCCTGCTCGCCGGCATCGCGCTCGCCCTGATTTTCGGCGTCCCCGCCGCCACCATCGCAGCGCGCGAGTCCGGCCGCCACGATCCCGGCTTCGTCGTCATCGACGAGGTCGCCGGCCAGTGGATCACGCTGCTCTTCTCGCCGCCCGACTGGCAGCACGCGCTCATCGCGCTGGCGCTCTTTCGCCTCTTCGACATCACCAAGCCATTTCCCATCCGCCGCATCGAGCGCCTTCCCGAAGGCTGGGGCATTGTCTTCGACGATGTGGCTGCCGGGCTGTATGCTTTGGGTATAGCGTCGCTGGTGCGGCTCTGGTATTGAGATGCCTCGAAACCCTGCTCAACCCGCTTCCGCTGCGCTCCCTGCGCCGCGCATCGACGACGTCGTTCCGCCTGCGGCGCTGCCTCTGGGCGAGGTAGAGCTGATCGGCGAAAATCTCGGCCCTCATGACTTCGGACCGCCCGCCGTGCTCGTGGACGGCGAGCCGGCGCACATTCTCATGAGCCGCCCGTCGCGGCTCGCCTTCCGCGTGCCCGAGCAGGCTACCACTGGACTCGTCGAGGTCCGCAGTCTGGCCGGCGCCGGCAACACCGTCCCGCTGCGCATCGCTCGCCAGCTTAATGACGGCCTGCACCCGGTCACCAGTCCCGCCGTCAGCCGCTCCGGCATGATCTATGCCACCATCTCGGGCCCGCGCGGCAAGCAGACGCCCGTGTCTATTGTTCGAGTGAGCCCTGACGGCCGCGGCACGCCCTTCGTCACCGGAATCCTCAACGCCACCGGCTTGGCCTTTTCGCCCGACGGCGACCTCTACGTGACCTCGCGCGCCGAGGGCAACGTCTACCGCGTCGACTCCGCCGGCGAGTTCACCGTCTACTCCGAAGGGATGGGCGTGGCCACCGGCGCCGCCTTTGACGCCGAGGGCAATCTCTTCGTCGGCGACCGCAGCGGCACCATCTTCAAGATCAATCCGCAGCGCCAGATCTTCGTCCACGCCACGCTGGAGCCCTCGGTAGCCGCGTATCACCTGGCCGTGGACGGCTCCGGCACGCTCCTGGTCACCGGCCCCACGCTTTCGTCGAACGAAGCGGTGTGGGCCATCGCGCCCAACGGCGACACCCGCGCCTGGTATCGCGGCCTGGGCCGTCCCCAGGGACTAGCGCTCTCGCGTGAGGGAGATGTCTACGTAGTTGCGTGCCTGCACGGGCTGCGTGGGCTGGTCCGCATCACCCCCGACGGCAAAGCCTCAATGGCGCTGGCCGGACCCAACCTTGTCGGCGTCGCATTTTCGCCGCTCGGCTCAACCATCCTGGCCACCAGCGAGGCGGTCTATGAAGTTGACCTGGGAGTCGAGGGCCTGGATCTCTTTTAAAACCTGCACAATGAACTTTTTCCTTAAAGCTTTACTTAATGCTCCATTTACCGCTTGCCTGCGTGAGCCGTAATGCCTCGAAGGCCGGCTCAGTTGCGCGGAAGCTCGAGCGCGCCCGTCAGGCTGGCTACCCGTTCCACCTGATGGCTCTTGCACCACTGTTCGAGCCCTCGGGCCAGCCGCTCGGTGGCCCGAGGGTCAGCATAGCTGGCCGTGCCCGCCTGCACCACCCTAGCCCCGGCCAGCAGGAACTCCACCGCGTCCGGCGCAGTGACGATGCCGCCCATCCCCAGAATCGGGATGCTCACCGCCTTTGCCGCCTCGAAGACCATGCGCAGCGCAATCGGCTTGATGGCCGGGCCGGAGAGCCCGCCGGTGACGTTCGTAAGCCGCGGCCGCCGCTCTTCCACGTCGATGGACATAGCAAGAAACGTGTTCACCAGGCTGAGCGCGTCCGCTCCTGCATTCGCCGCCACCCGCGCCATCTGCGCAATCGAGGTCACATTCGGCGAGAGCTTCACGATCAACGGTCTGGCCGACGCCGATTTGGCCTTGCCAACCAGGTCCTCAAGACAGCTCGCGTCCGCGCCGAACGACATTCCGCCCATGTGCACATTCGGGCAGGAGACGTTGAGTTCGTAGGCCGCAATCCCTTCCGCCTGGTTGAGCTGCTCGATCACCCCGATGTACTCGCTGACCGTGTAGCCGAAGACGTTCACGATCACCTTGCACTGCGGGTACCGCTTCATGGGCGGCAGCTTCTTTTCGAGGTAGTCCTTTACGCCCACGTTCTGCAGCCCGATGGCGTTCAGCATGCCGGCCGCTGTCTGGATGATGCGCGGCGGCGCGTGCCCGGCCATGGGCTCCAGCGAGATTCCCTTGGTGACGAACCCTCCCAGCCGTTCCAGCGAGACGATCTCCTCAAACTCGATGCCGTAGCCGAAGGTGCCGCTGGCGGCGATCACCGGATTCGTGAATTCCAGCCCGGCGAACGAAACTCTCATGTCGGGTTTCACGCGCCGCTGTCTTCCTTCCCGGCCATCCCGGCCACTGAAATTCACGCCTCAGCGTTAGTTTGAGACTCCTGCTTGATGATACTCGCCGAACCGTGGCCGAACAGTGGCGCCCACAAAAGCAGCGGGCTGCCGATGAAGGCAGCCCGCTTTGCCGGGAACGCGAGAGTTAACTACAGACCCTGGGACGTGACCCGGTAATTTTGTAATCGTACCCATAAATCCGGGTACCCCAGAGCCTGCCCTGAGCCTGTCGAAGGGTCTCGCTTTTGAGACCTGGGAAACCACAAATCGACGCGGTCGTGGTGCTACACCGTCACCGGTTCGCTGGCATTCACCTTGACCGGCGTCAGCCAGCCAAAGCGGTCGGGCTTCAAGCCGTTGGCGATGCCGAAGAACTCGTCGGCAATCTTCTTGGTGATCTCGCCGGTCTTTCCGTCCGCAACCACAATGCGGTCGATCGAGCGGATCGGCGACACCTCGGCCGCTGTGCCGGTGAAGAAGACCTCATCGGCAATGTAAAGCAGTTCGCGCGGGAGGGCCTGTTCGGTGACTGGCAGGCCCAGATGGCGCGCAATGGTCAGCACCGAGTCGCGGGTAATGCCCGAAAGCGCCGAATTGGCCAGCGGCGGCGTGTAGATCATGCCGTTGCGCACCACGAAGATGTTCTCGCCCGAGCCCTCGCTCACCAGCCCGCCCGTGTCGAGGGCGATTCCCTCCTGGTAGCCGTTGATCTCGGCCTCCATGCGGATCAGCTGCGAATTCATGTAGTTAGCCCCGGCCTTGGCCAGCCCCGGCATGGTGTTGGGCGCCAGCCGGTTCCAGCTCGAGACGCAGACATCCGCGCCGCCGTGGCCGGCAATATACTTGCCCCACGGGAAGTTGGCGATATACACCTCGACCGGCGAACCCTTGGGGTTCACGCCGATCTCCCCATAGCCGCGCAGAGCGATGGGCCGGATGTAGCACGGAGCCACTTCGTTGGCCTCAATCACGTCCACCACGCCGGCGCAAAGCTCCTCGAGCGTGAACGGGATCTCCATCCGGTAGATCTTTGCCGAGTCCAGCAGCCGCTGCATGTGCTCTGGAAGCCGGAAGACCGCCGAACCCTGCGGCTGTCCGTAGCAGCGGACCCCCTCGAACACGCTGGAGCCGTAGTGGATCACGTGGCTCATCACGTGGATGGTGGCCTGCTCCCAGGGAATCAGGTTGCCGTTGTGCCAGATCTTGGACG
>JBAUCP010000813.1:0-2273 GCA_049677625.1 Occallatibacter sp.
CTGCAACTGTTTGGGATTCATACATTTTGACCAAAAATACATCGACGCCAACGGGAGGGTCAAGCCGCGACGAGCCTCGGCACGCCATTGACCAGTTACTTTGGAATGGGAATCAGAGCGCTCCCATGCAATCGTGTGCACCACGGGAGCCGTAGGAAACATTGCCAAAGCGTCGGGTAGTCGCGGCGGTTCAGGCGTCAGGTTCTGGCGATGTGATGCCGGAAGGGTGTTAGCAGATCAGGACGGAAGTCGTTCAATGCCAGGCCGAAGTGAGCGATGGCCGCCACGTAGGCCCGCGCCGTTGCAGCGACAGTTGGGAGCCCCGGCCTGCGCAGGGCGATTGCAACGCATTTCAGCAGCAGCACAAAGATTAGCCGGCGTGCACGCAGTACCTCTCCACGAATCCGCCGGAGGCTCCCGGCAATTGCAGGATCGTGCCGGCAGGTTTTCGCCGTGAAGTCGACCGCGTCCAACAAAACCTCTGTGTTCAGATACATAGTCCAGAAGCCATAGATTCCGCCCACTCGCGACCATATCTCGGAATCGGGGCATGCGATATCGGCGCTGACCGAGAGTTGGTACGACAGCAGCGCCGAGCGGCAATCGTTGTGAACGAAGTCCTCCATGATCACCAGCCACTCGCGATTGCGGCGCTGGCGAAGAGACAAGTGCAGATGCACAGCCACCCCGAGGAGAGCGCAAGCCGCAATAAGTTGGAGCACGATCTGCAACATGCGACTTCCTCCCTCTACGCCTTGATGGATTGCCGGAGTTGACTCGGAGCTTGAACGCAATGAAGCACCTGCCAGCTCAACATAACCAGCAGAAGAACCCAAATAAAGCCGCAGGCGCAGTTCGTCCATGCAAATGTGCCCGCAGGTAACCCGAGCGCCGGGGCCGCTTCGTCCGCCACCTGGTTCAATAGCCCGCAAAACGCATAAACCGCGAACGCGAAAATTACCCTCGCCACAATCGTGTTGTTTCCCGAAGTCCGGGAGCGGAGAAGCGGAAGAATGGCGAGAAAAATGAGCACCCTGAAGATCGATACACCCTGATCGATGTGGAGAAATCTTTGCTGCGCCGATCCAAAGTCGCTGTAGCTCCTGAAATACGTCATCAGGAATGAGGCTGCCGCGAAAAATATCACGCAGAAACCGATGGCCCACTTCTGTAATGGCGCGAGCACGGTGGCGGAGTTCCGGAACAGCCGGTAGACCAGCTCCGTGACTGCCATCGCCTCCATGAGGTATCCAATGTAAGTGGTAGCCACCAGGGCGGGCCAGATGTTTATTTTCTGCCCCATGATGAAAAGAAGCCAGGCATCGGTCAGGCACTGGTATGCAAGGTAGCTGACGACAAGAGGCAAGCGGCGCGCGTTGCCGGTTGCAATGAACGCCAGGGCGCAGAGACCTTCCGCTGCGACTCCCGAATTCGCCACCACCTGTTGCGCCACTTCGATCAAGGTCATCGGCTGCCTGCCTCGTAAGTGAATCCGTATCCCTCGTGCGTATTGGTTGCAACTGCCGGCACGCGCATCTTCATGACGTGGTTGGCGCGCCTTCCCACAATCTCCCGGCAGCACCGGCGCGTCCGCTGGCCACAAATACGCGAGGGCTGTTTGCCCACGACGGGAAATATGCCGGGAACGACTCGATGGATGCGGCCACCATCTGGTGAACCCTCGATCGGCGTGCAAGAAGGCCTTCGACCAGCGCCTCGAGCTCTGGCTGCTTGTCGCCGTACCACTCGCAAGGAACCTGCCGCGCAATCTGCCAGATTGCGTCCGGAGTCATGCTCAGCAGGCGTGAGAGAAATGGCTCAAAGCTGTCCCAGCCGGACACGTCCCGGTACACGATGCAGTTGTTGTAGAAGCCGTGGTCGGGTTCGCAGCGCATCTCCCACGCGGCTCCGCCGAAACAGCCGTCGTAACCGACGAAGCGCACCACATGGTCCGAGTGCGGCCGCTCCTGGCGGAAGACGGCCTTCCGCGTTGCGCGATTGCCACACCATTTATCCAGAATGAATATGCCTGCGAAAGCCGCGCGGTTGGTCACATTGATGAGCCACGGCTGCGGCAGATAATCCGTCGGCGCGGAACCGCCGGTCCTCTCTACGAAGCGGGAACCGAACTGGAGACCTGGAAAAAAGCGCGTGGCTTCCGGGCGCGATAGATCGGGAGTGTTCTCAATGAGGTCCGGCGAAACGTCGACCAGGGTGCTGTCCGGTACAGGCAGGCCGGCACATCGTGCGATCTCAGAAGCGATGTACTCTGA
>JBAUCP010000814.1:0-7222 GCA_049677625.1 Occallatibacter sp.
TGTATGTCCTGTGGTTTCATTCGTTCCTTAACTCGCCCGCGCACAGGCGGAGCGGTTCAAAAAAATGCGATTCAAAGCCAAAATCAAAAATCGGAAAACCGGTTCACAGCTCGATGAGCGCCCTGGGGGAGGGCGTCAGCACCTCGCCCCCGTTGCGCATTACTGCCACCATATCTTCAATGCGTACTCCATACTGCCCCGGCAGATAGATTCCCGGCTCGATGGTGATGACCGTGCCGGGCAGCAGCCTGGTTGGCTGTCCGGCGCCCACACGGGGCTGCTCGTGGATCTCCAGGCCCACGCCATGGCCGGTGGAGTGGGTAAACGCCTCGGCAAGGCCCTCCCTGCGCAGCACGCTGCGCGCGGCCTCATCCACCTCTGCGCAGCTCACGCCAGAGGTTACCGCGGCCACAGCAGCCTGCTGGGCTTCGAGCACCGACTGGTACGCGTGCCGCTCGTTGGGTTTTGGTTTCCCCAGGAAAACGGTCCGCGTCATATCAGAACAGTAACCCTTGAGGATTATACCGAAATCCAGGGTCAGAAACCCCCTGCGCGGCAGCGGGAGCGTGGTGGCGCGGCCATGCGGCAGGGCTGAGCGCACGCCGGAGGCCACGATCGTCTCAAACGACATGCCCTCTGCGCCCAGCAGCCGGGCCCGGTGCTCAAGCTCGGCGGCCACTTCAATCTCTGGGATGCCGGGCCGGATGAAGCCGAGGATGTGGTCGAAGAGCCGGCAGCCGATCAGCGCGGCTTCTTTCATGGTTGCCAACTCCTCCTCGTCCTTCACGCGGCGCAGCGGCTCCACAAAGGCCGCCGGCAGCGAGGAGAGAAAGCTGCGCCGCAGCCGGTAAGGCAGCTCTGCCTTCCAGTGGGCAAGCTCGGCAACGGTGGTGCGCGCCGGGTCGAACCCGGCAACCGCAACGCCCGGCTGCGCGGCCAGCCACTGGACCGCCACGACGGCCGGTGAGCTGGTAACAATCTCGGCGCGCGCGGCCTTTACCTCTTCCGTGGCCTGCGCCCGATAGCGGCCGTCGGTAAACAGGCACGCGGCGCGGCGGGTAACGGCCAGCGCGGCGCTGGAGCCGGTAAAGCCGCACAGATAGCGGAGATCGGGAAGATGGGTTACCAGAAGGCCGGGGAGCCCGGCAAGGGTCAGCTTGCGGCGCAACGCGCCCATGCGGCGTAGATGGTCCACTCGGACAGTTTTACCACAGGGATCAGGGGTCAGGGATCAGGTTTCAGGGATCAGTTGTCAGTGATTTGAAACAGCGGGGGATGGCTGGGATGTTGCAGGTCGGTTCAGACTGGCACACGCTTACGAGAGCGCCGAAGGCGCTGCCCTGACCCCTGAAACCTGATCCCTGCCTTTAACCCGCCGACTGCACCGGCTTCTTCTTCGTGGGGTCCACTCCGGCACCGGACTGGATATCCGACTGGCGGTCCATCCACTCGTCGAGCCGGGAGCGCTTGAAGCGCCAGCGGTTGCCCAGCTTGAAGGCGGGCACAAAGCCCTCCGACGCGTATTTGTAGAGCGTGTCCGGCGAGATGCCCAGATAATCGGAGGCCTGGCGGATATCCATGACCTCGCGTACTTCAGGGACAAGCAGGTTGGAGCGAACCGCGGCGTTGCGCATAAATGCCTCCTGAAAGGAAAGAACGACCCGAGGGCGGGATTCCGGCAAACTTGCCGGTAGCTTTGTATATATCGCGGTTTCACCCGTCAGTTCAAGGAATTTCCGGAAGTTGAAGGAAATTTAAGGGCTTTGGCTGCGGGAGGCAGGCGGTCTGCGAGGCGGTTGCGAGGGGAAAACACACCCGGTTGCGGCCGGTTTGCCACCCGGCCCAAGAACTTGGGTTGTTGAAACGGATGGTGCGGGGTTGGGAACCGGGGAAGAAAAGCGCTCGCGGGCAGGAAGGATCCCTCCGGGACTGAAGCCCCGCGTGGCTTTTGTCGGCATTATGCGGGGGTTGAACCCCCCGCCTCCCTCCGGACCGGGTTTTTCCGCGGCCTGTGCAGGCCGTCTCGGCTCCTGGCCGTTCAAGCCCGCAGACGCAAGCAGCTCACCCATGGGTGAGCTGCATTTGCGAGCTAGACCAGGATCCCGATCTTCAGTTCTGGTCGTCGCGGCGGTGGAGGGTGGGCTGGTCGGTCGGGTTGGAGCCGCTGCTGTCGCCGGCCTGGCCGCTTGAGTCGTTCGGATCGTTGCTGGCGCGGCGCAGCGAAGGCCGGGTAATGCCCTTGGTGTCAGTCAGGCGGCGCTTGTTTTCAATGCGCGCCAAGCGGCCCTTGATGTCGTCGAACTCGGAGGTGGTGACCGTGTACTCATCCTTGGCGGGAAGAATCTGCGCGATCTCCTCCTGCGTGTGCTGGATGCGGTCGGGGGTCTGCGGATGGTCGGAGAAGGCCTTGGCTACCAAGCCGGGCTTGCGTTTTTCCAGCGCCTGAATCTTCTCAAAGAAGCTGATGAAGGCCTGCGGATCGTAGCCGGCGCGGTACATGTACTGCACGCCGAGGTAGTCGGCCTGGGCCTCGAACTCGCGCGAAAACTCGAGGAAGGTGACGGGGATGGCCAATTGCGCTGCTTCGTAGATGCCGTAGCCGGTCCAGGTGTAGCCGGTCATCATGATGAGCGGAACCATGCCGATCTGCACGTAGTTGGCGCGGGTCATTTCGCGGGCCGCGTGGTGCGCGCAGACGTGGGCGATCTCGTGAGCCATCACACCTGCCAGTTCAGCCTCTTCGTCCGCGGCCAGAATCAGGCCGGAGTTGACGTAGAAGAATCCGCCGGGCAGCGCCATGGCGTTGATCTCGTCCGAATCGATGACCTTGATGGTGAATGGCACCTTGCAGTCGGAGTTCTTGACGATGTTCTGGCCGACTCGGTTCACGTACTCGTCAATGACCGGATCGGTAATGAAGCGGGTGCTCTTCTCGACCTCGTCGGCGTACTGCTTGCCCATCTTGATCTCGCTGTCGGTCGAGTACCAGTTGCCCACCCCGCGGCCGCCGATGTCGCGATTGCCCACCGCGCTCACATCTTCGATGCTGCCCGGCTTGATCTTGATCATGGCGCTGCCGGGATCGACTACCTTCTCGGCATCGCCCTTGCCGTCCTTGCTGGGCGGTGCGGCCTGATCCCCGCCGACCGGCGTGGTGCCCGGAGCCGGCTTCTTGTCGTCGGAAGCCGTAGCAGTTTTGTTGTCAGTAGCGGTCTTGTCGTCAGAGGCCTGCGCCGGGGTGGAAGCCTGCGCGGCCGGAGCCGCCTGGTCGCCGCCCACAGGGGCAGTGCCCGGAGCCGGCTGCGCGCCAGTTGTAGCAGTTGTCGTGGTCTGCGCCGCGGGCTGGCTGGCGGGAGCCGTGGAGGGTGAAGATGTGTTCGAGGTGGTGGATTGAGCCCACAGTCCTGTGGCCAGCGCCATTGCTGCCAGAACCGCCGTTACGGAACCTGCGCGATCTGCCCTCATGCCTCTACCTCCGGCCTGCGCCGCTTCGCTCTATTGCCTTAGACGCTAGTATCCGCCCGTTTGGTAACGGTTGGGAAGGATATTTCGAAGCGCGCGCAAAATCTTTACGCCCGGCGGCGGCTGCGCCGGGCGTGCGAGCCGCAAAATCCTTCGCGCGCGGGTTTGGGAGCCGGCACCCGGCTGCATTAAAGTGAAGAACACGGAACCGGAGGATTGCTTGCGGCGACCGATCTTGACCCTGGTTGCGATGGCCGTCTGCGCCGCGGTGCAGCTTGCCGCCCAGGCTGGGCCTGCGCAGCCCATCCCCTTGCACGGCGTGGACTTGCACGCTCACGACAAGTCAAAGGCGGCCGCGGCGGGCTCCGCACAGCCGCCCCAACTGGTGGTTGACGCCACCGGGCTGGGCTCTCCGCTGCTGCTCGACAAGGGCTGGCGGGTGGGCATCTCCGCTGACCCGGCGGCCTCATCCGTGAACTTTGACGACTCCCAATGGGCGGTCCGCGGCGCCCAAGCGTCTATGGAAGAGGTCCCCGACGAGGACCAGCCCGACAAGCCCGCGGGCGGCGTGCACGTATCGGTCAACGGAACGGATACGGAGGTGCTTGCGCCACCAGGCCGCCGGCAGCGCTACGCGTGGTTCCGGCTGCACATAAAGCTCGCGGCAAACCACGGGCCCGTCGCCCTGCTCATTGACGTGCCCGTCTCGCAGAGCACCTCACTGGGCTCAGCAGCGGCCGGCCCCAACGCCGACGTCTTCGCCAACGGCGTGCAGATCGTGCCCGAAGGGCCGCACAGCGGCGATCCGCAGCGGTATCAGCTCATCTCGCGTGTCTATGACCTGAACATCGATCCTTCGGTCACATCGCTCACACTGGTGGTGCGAACCATTTACATTCCATTCGGCCACGGCTCCTACACCACGTTTTTTGCCGGCCGGAACCTGATGCTCGGCGACCGCAGCGACCTGGACCGGGAACTCGCCCTGTGGCAGAACCGCAGCTTCTTCGAACGGCTGCCGCCGCTGGTGTACTCGGTTCTGCTCACGGTTCTGGCGCTGTTCCTGTTCGCGCTTTACTACTCGCAGAAGGGGCATCCCGAGTACCTGTGGCTGGCGCTGCATGAGCTGGTGCAGGCGCCCATCGGGTTTGTGGAGCTGGCCGGAAGCTCCGCGCGGCTCGACACTCTGTGGTACGCGGCACTGATGCTCGAACTGGTGTTCATCGCGGCGTATCTGTTCTTTGAGTTCCTCGTCGCCTTTCTGGCGCTGCGCCGGCGCTGGTACATCCGCTTGCTGCGTTATTCTTCGCCCATCCTGACCGGCTTGGGCCCCACCCTGCTGTTGATCGGCCACGTGCGTTTTGTCGACATCGTGGTTGCGTGTTTCGTTACGGGCAGCTTCCTGTGGCTGGTGGGGTGGTCGTTGTTCGTATTCATCACGCTCATTGCCGCCGCGCTGCGGCGCAACTTTGAGGCGGCCCTGCTGCTGATTCCGCTGGTGCTGAGCGTGGTGGGCGTAGTTGAGCCGGTGGTCACGGCCAGCATGGACCAGTGGGGAGGCCACAATTACCGCTCCCCGCTCACCGTGCAGGCCGGGCCCATTCCGATTCACTTTGCCGCCATCGCGGACTTTACCGGCATCCTGGTCATCCTGCTCATCATCTTTTTCCGCTTCCTGCGCGTGCAGCGCACTGAGGAGCGGGCCACCAGCGAGCTGGCCGCCGCGCGCAGCGTGCAGGAGCTGCTGATCCCGCTTGAAAAGCAGGCGACGCCGGGCTTCGAGGTGGACTCGATCTACAGCCCGGCCAACGAGGTGGGCGGAGATTTCTTCCATGTGCAGATGATCGGCGCCGAGGGAATGCTGGTGGTGATCGGCGATGTGGCCGGCAAGGGGCTCAAGGCGGCCATGAGCGTCTCCATGCTGATGGGCGCGCTCAGGCGAACGGCGGAGCGGCATCCGGCCAGGATTCTCGAGTCGCTGAACCGTGTGCTGGTGGGCGCCGACAGCTTCACCACCTGCCAGGCAGCGTGGTTCGGC
Source organism: Occallatibacter sp. (assembly GCA_049677625.1). Taxonomy (GTDB): domain Bacteria; phylum Acidobacteriota; class Terriglobia; order Terriglobales; family Acidobacteriaceae; genus Telmatobacter. The sequence continues at coordinate 5,501 of JBAUCP010000814.1, forward strand.
CTGAACGGCGAACTGGTGCTGGCCAATGCAGGCCATCTGCCGCCCTATCTCAACAGCCAGGAGATTGCCGTCGAGGGAGGGCTGCCGCTGGGTATTCTGCCCCACGTGAGCTACGAAGAGACACGGCTCTATCTGCACCCCGGCGACCGTATTCTGTTGCTGTCAGACGGAGTCGTGGAGGCGCGCAAACCCTCCGGCGAGCTCTTCGGCTTCGACCGCGTCCATAACCTCAGCAACCAGTCCGCGTTCTATCTGGCTGAGGCGGCAAAATCCTTCGGCCAGGAAGACGACATCACCGTGCTCACCGTGCGGCGGCTCGCGCAGTTAGCGGTTGCCTGATTCAAGTGCTGTGCTCGGAGCACGAGCAGTACAACTCTTCTGTTGTTTTGAGCGCACTGCCTCAGCGCTGCCCCGTGTACTCGACGAAGAGGTCGGGAAACTCTTTCCGGAGCGCATCCGTCTTCGGCCGGTCGCAGACCATGATGTAGGGATTGTCGGGGTTGTGGAGCGCGTAATCCTGGTGATAATCCTCAGCGCGATAGAAGCCCTTGAGCGGCGTCACCTCGGTAACGATCCGCCTCTTGAAGGCCTTGGCGTCGTCCAACTGGGCAATATAGGCAGCCGCAATTCGCCGCTGATCGTCATTCAGGTAAAAAATCGCGGAGCGATACGACGTGCCCACATCCGGCCCCTGCTGATTCAACTGGGTTGGATCGTGCGCAACGGAAAAGAAGATGCGCAGCAGCGTGCCGTAAGTGATCTTTGACGGGTCGTAGACCACGCGCACGGATTCAGCGTGGCCCGTGGTCTCCGTGGTCACCTGTGCGTAGGTAGCCGTGGCCGCCGAGCCGCCGGCATATCCGGCCGTGGTGCCGATGACGCCCTTCACCCGCTCAAAGACCGACTGCGTTCCCCAGAAACAGCCCCCCGCAAAGACCGCGGTTGCGCTGCCGGGAGCCGTTGCCAGCGGCAAATCCTCCGCCGGCGGCGGAACGGGCTGCTTCGGAGCAGCACTGCCTTTACACGCAAAAAGAAAGACCGCACATCCCAACGCTGCAAAACTTCGGAAAGACCGCGCCTGCATAACCTGAAACCTCCACGACACTGCTGAAAATGAGATACGTAGTCGCGCCGAATGGTTACAGCCATCCCGGCATTGAGCATGAAATGCGGGGGCGACCGTTGCCCGCTTACGGCTGATTCCTCCACATCCATGGCACATACGCCACATCGAGAAACCACGACAACGCGAAGAGAACGGCCACGCCGGCCACAGTCCAGAGATACATGCGCACCGGAAGCGTGGCGAGCAGGTGCTCGGCGGTATCATCCGCTTGCCACGGCTGCGCAAACAGAATCCCGCTCAACAGACAGATGCACCCGGCGAGCCCGACCCTGGCCAGCGCCAGAACCATGCGATCCTCCCAGCGGGTGCCGGGGACAAAAAACGCGCCCTCCACCACCGGATAGAGCGAAAGAATGCTCAGAAAGAACGAGAGCGCCTTGGCGATGTCCAGAATCATGCGCCGTCTCCTCAGACAGGAGCACAACAGAATTGTAGCTCTATTTCAGATCCCGCCAGTTGGGGCCGAAGGCCAGGTCGGCCACCAGGGGAGCGTCGAGCTGAGCCACGCCCTCCATCTCGGTGCGCACCAGCACACCCACCTCATCGGTTTCGTCGAAAGGAACCTCGAAGAGCAGTTCGTCATGCACCTGCAGGAC
>JBAUCP010000815.1:0-12804 GCA_049677625.1 Occallatibacter sp.
GCAAAAATCTGCGCCGGCCAGGATTTTCGATAGCAATATTGCCCATGAGATTCCTCCAGGGAAATTCGATCCCTGAAAAGTAAACCATCCCATGCGGCGTTTTGTCAGCTAGAGCATTTTCGAATTAAGTGTTCACGAAAATTCGGGTGCCCCATCCTTTGCGCGTCTTCTGCGCAAAGGGTGGGAGAGCACAGCTCTCAATCTTGACCGTAAACATTCAAACCGAAAGTGCTCTAAGCCTGCGCGAACTGCTTGAGCCACGCTGCCATCAGGTCGGCGACCTTCTGCGGCTGCTCATACGCGGCAAAGTGCCCCGCATCCGGCAGCAGATGACTCTCGCACCCGCCCGGCGCGGCGCGGAAGGCCTCCATCTCCGCCGGGGTCACGGCAGGGTCTTCGCCGCCGGCAATGGCCAGCACCGGCACGTCGATCGCAGCCACGGTTGGCACGGAGTCAGGCCGCGCGGCCAGTCCGGCCTGCACGGCCACCAGAGCCTGCGGGGTAAGCGTCATGCGCGCACGCACCTCCGCGACGATCTCAGGATGCCGCTCGCGCGCGGTTGCGCCCACAAGGGTCTGCGCCATGCCATCGAAGAGCTTGGCCGTCTCGCCGGCGCGCGCCTGCGCAATGGTCGCGGCGCGCTTGGCCAGGTTGGCCTCCGCGTCCGGCTGCGGCTTGGAGCAGATAAATGCCAGCCCGCGCATGCGCTCGGGCGCGCGCCTCCACAGCTCCAGCAGCACGTAGCCGCCGATGGAGCAGCCGGCGAACACGGCACTCTGCAGATGCAGATGATCGAGAAGCGCCAGAATGTCTGCGCCCAGTTGCGCCATGGTCAGCACCGGCGCATCGGGCACGCGGCTGAATCCGCCCGCCGGCAGCGTCGCACCCAGTTCGGAGAACCCGTGCCCGCGCAGGTCGGGAATTATGGCGCGAACGCCGGCAAGCTCCTGGTTGAGAGGATGCCAATACTCGCGGTCAAGCGGCGTGGGATGAAGAAAGACGACCGGCGGCCCGTCACCGGTATCGCTGTAAGCAAGTTTTGCGCCGCCGGAGGAATACGTGCCGTTCATATCCCTGGAGGATACGCCCCAGGCAGATTCGGCGTCTCTTCGGGAATGCCGATCCATGCCGCAACGTAGGCCACGCCCACCAGCCCGCTCGAAAAGAAGAAGCCCAGCACGGCCAGAATGCGAACCACCGAAACATCCCAGCCATTCGACTGGGCCAGCGCTAGGCAAACGCCCGCGATCTGCCTGCCGGTGCGCGGCCTGATCAGCGGCCTGCCCGGCATGGGCTGGGCCATGGGAATGGTGGCCCCGCAACTGGAGCAAAAGCGCGCGCGGGCCGGCAATCCGGTTCCACAGCGGTTACAAAAGACGGCCATACTCGTACTCCTCGATGGGGAAGGGCAACCACTCACAGGATACGGATTGAAGCTGCCTGCGGTTCCTTTGGGCCTAGTTGGCCGTGACTCTTTTCCATCCGGCTGCTCAATTCCCTCGATACGCCGAATGCAGGTACTTTCTTGCCGTATCCGCTCGTGTCGTGGACGGACCGGCATCGATAGCCGCCTGGTAATCGTTCAACGCCTGGGCGCGCTGATTCATCACGTCGTGGCACTCGCCTGCGTCCACCAGCGACCGTATCCTGAGCTCGGCTCCTGCGCCCGGAGTTGCGGCCGCCTGCTCATAGGCCTGCGCCGCTTCGGCATAGTGCCGCTGGCCGCGCAGCGCGTCGCCCAGCCCGAACTCCGCCAGGTCCACGCTGGCTGAAAGGAAGTAGCCTGGCTTGGCGTTGTCGGCAAGCAGCTTGCGGTAGGCGTCCACGGCGGCCATCCCCTGGCCCGCGTCCTTGCGCAGGTTGGCCTCTTCCAGGCAGAACAGAAAATCGTGCGGATACTCGCTCTCCAGGCCGCGCACCACCTGGATGGCCTCCTGATACTTCGCCTCGCGGCGCAGGAAGAGCGCCATCGCCGTGCGCGCCTCCAGGCTGGTGATCACGCCGCGATTGCCGGCATCGGTGAGCAGCGCCATTCCGGTCGACTTCGAGCCGGTGATGCCCGCAAACCCGATCATCAGTTTGAAGGGCCAGGGCAGCGCGCCCACCACGTAGTCGTACACGCCAAGAATCAGCTTGGCGTCCACGTAGTTCGGGTCCAGCTCGAGCGCGCGCTGGGCATCGTCCTTGGCCTTGGTGGCCAGACGGAAGCCGGTGCCGAAGGCGCGCTCCACCATGGCCACGTAGGTGCACCGCAGGCTGCGCACCCAGGCGCGCGCAAACAGCGCGTCCACGTCATTGGGATTCTTGCTCAGCCGCCAGTCCGATTCGCGGACCGCCTCGTCAGCCAGCGCGAAGATCCGGTCGCGCACCCTGGGGTCTTCGTCCGTGGCATGATGCCCGGAGAGAAAACCGTCGTTGGCGTAAAAAGTGGTGTCCAGCAGGTCCTCGCGGTAAAGTTCCTGGAAGATCATGGCATTCAGCAGATAGGCCGTAGCCTGAGGATCGCCCGGGTGCTGGGCATGATAGCGCTCGAAGCGCTCCACCGCTCCGGGGTAGTCCAGGTTATAGAAGCGCTGGAAGGCATCACGCACCTGCGGGTCGTAGTTCATTGGGTTGGTATCGACAGCCGCGGCGCGGGCCAGGCTGCACAGACCGCACAGTGCGATGCCCGCCAGCGCGAAGGCCCGGAAACGTCCCCAGCTCAACCTGAATCCCTGCCTGCCGCCCAGGTGCATGGGCCTCCATTCTTGTCTTCTTTGATGTCTTACAACCGTAAGACGCGTCTTACGCCGCCTGTCCCTAGCTGATTTCGATGCCGGTTCCGCGCCCACAGGAGCAGCCCCAGGCAAACCATTCAGCGCTTTTCTTTGAATGATTTGCGGCATGTCTTACAAGTAATACCGCAGCAATTTTCCTCCCTCCAGCTTACCGGATTTTCCACAGTACCCGGACTGACCCGGTTTTTAACGCGGAGAAAATCCGCTTTTGCATTAGCATTTAAGTATGCCCATACCTGAGCGCCTGAAGCCAAGCTTCGGCCCGGTTCGCCTGGCCGAGGTTGACCCGATCGACGAAGCGCGCAAGCGGCTCATTGTGGCCCTGGACGTGCCCAGCGCCCCTGCGGCCCTGGACCTGGTGAACCGCCTGGAGCTCTCCTGCCAGTGGTTCAAGGTGGGCATGGAGCTTTTCACGGCGGCCGGTCCGGCAGCCGTCGAGCCGCTGGTCGCGCGCGGGCACTCGGTCTTCCTCGACCTCAAATTCTGTGACATTCCCAACACCGTGGCCGGCGCGGTGCGCTCCGCGGCAGCTTTGGGAGTGCGCATGATGACCATCCACGCCTCCGGCGGTCCGGCCATGCTCCAGGCCGCGCAGGAAGCGCTCGCCGGCCTCGCCGATCCGCCGCAACTGCTGGCCGTAACCGTGCTCACCAGCATGGATCAGGCCCAAACCAGCGCGGTCGGCCTCCATCGCACGCCCGCCGAGCAGGTGGAACTGCTGGCGCGGATGGGCCTGGAAGCGGGAATTCGCGGCTTCGTCTGCTCGCCGCAGGAGGTTGCAACGCTGCGCGCGCTCACCGGCCCCGAGGGCATCCTGGTGATTCCCGGCATCCGCCCCGCCGGCGCGCAAACCCATAACCAGGCGGGCGACCAGAAGCGCATCGCCACGCCTGCCGAGGCGCTGCGCCAAGGCGCCAGCTACCTGGTGGTTGGCCGGCCCATCACCCAGGCGCCCGATCCGGCCGATGCCGCTGAGGCAATTCTGGAAGAGATGGCTGAAGCGCTCTGAACCCTGAGAGAACGCAAAAAAGCCCGGCAAATCGCCGGGCTTTTTCTTCTTTCCGAACTCCAACTACCGCTTAAAGCTTTTCGTAGAAGTCGCAGGCAGAGCAGGAGATATAAACCCCTCCCGGCACGCCGCGCTCACGGTCCTTGACGCGCTTTACAATGCGCGTGGGTTTGCTGCACTTGGGGCAGTCGGTCGATTTCGTTGTGTCCATTACCTTCTTGCGGTCACCGGTTTTTGCAATCTTTGCCATCGGTCGAGTGGTTCTCCTTCGTAGGGTGTCTCTGCTCTCATCCGCCGCGGCGGACGGCTTCAACGGCGCGGTCGTTTGCTCGCCTTCAAATCGCTATCGGATTGCAGGTAGGGAGCGGGACTCGCTGTGTCCAGTTTATATCAAGCCGGTATCCCGCGCGTGGCTTGGTCAGTTCACGCCCGGCGACGGCGAAGACTGGCTGCTGCCGGACGAGGATGCGGGTGGGGTTCCGGACGAAGGGGTGGGCTGGCTGGGCGCCGCGGGCTGGGTTGACGCTGGCTGCGATGCAGGCTGCGACGCTGGCTGCTGGTCGTCCGGATTGTTCCACGGCGCGTCATCGGTGTGCGGTTTGGCAGGCTGTACCGGCCGCATCACACCCGCGCTGCTGTTTTTGTCCTGGTCCTGCGGCAGAGTCTCGCCGCCGTTGCGCAGGCTGGGCGGCGCGTCAGGCGCTTGGCGGTTGGGGTCCTTTTCAGCGTCCCCTTCCTCGATGGTGCGCGTGTTCGCGGCGGCAATTACCGGCGTGCCGTCACTGCGCATCAGCCCATCGACAACATCTTTGGTAAACACCTGCAGAGGCTCGCCCATCTTGGCAATCTCCACGCGAATCACGCGGTTGCCGTTGATGCGCACAAAGTCCACGTCCTGCGGCGGCTTGCCGTAGATCCACTCCTCGAAGGGCATCTGCCCGTCCATCTCACGCACTTTACTCTGCGGCTGTCCCTTGGCGAAGAGCACCATGTCGGTGCTCATCCCCACCCAGACCTGGTGGTTCAGGATCGCCTCTTTGAGCGGATCCGGGAGCGTGTCGGTAAATGCCTGGACCGGCGTCTTCACGTCGAAGGAGATCAGCGGAGCGAGCAGCGCCTTGACCTGTGCACCGGTCAGCTCAGGAACGCGGTCCTTGAAGGCCAGCGTGAGCCGCGCGCCGGTCGGGTCCGCCTCATCCGCCACCACCGGGTTGCTGTAGTTCGGGTCGCCCCCGACCTCGATGTGGCGCAGGAAGCGATGCTTGAAGTCCGGGCCGCCGTTGAGCAAAAAGATGATCTTGTTGCGATCGAACCGGACGTCGGTGATCACCAGCCGGTCGCCCGGCTTGGCGCAGAGCCCTTCGCTTACCACCATGTTCAGGTAGCCTTCGCCGGCCGGCTCCAGCTTGCCGTTGGCCACCAGGGTAAGCCCCTTGTGGCCGCGGGGAAACGGACGCATGGCAAAGCCCTGCTCGGCCTGCATGATCCGTTCCAGCTCAAGCCGGGTCTTGGTGTCGAGTTCTGTCTTCGAAAGCTCGACCTGCGTGGGCTTAATCTGCTGGTAGCGCCTGTCCACCGGCCCGCTGGCGGTCGCAGTGCCCTTGCCGCTGGTATCGATGGTGAGGACCTGGGCGCGAACGGCCGCGCCTGCGGCCAATCCAATTGCGCCGCATGCCACCGCAGCCATCACCAAGCGCGAATTCCTGAACGGGGGAATCTGGCTCATGGGAACCTCCCATGTATGCGATCCGTATGATGCAAACAATAGCCCCGATGGATTGGAATTGGCAACTGGCAGGTCGTTGACGTGTCTTCTGACCATGCGCTTCTCGCGGCCCCGCCGTTCTACTTACAGACAGGCGGAAAACCGTACTCCATGCCCTGATCGGTCTGAGGTGTCGGAAAGCTGGGCCCGGAGAGGGTCACTGTGTAGGGATGACCTAATGGGATCTTGTCCCAGATGATCTCAACGGTCTTGAGATTTCTTGAGAGTTTGAGCGTAATGTACCCTCTCTCATCTATTTTGGGCTTCAAATAGCTCCAATCCGAGACTCTTGTACTTGCTTTGGCATCATCGCCCAATTTGCAGTATTTGATCTTGTCGGAGAGCGGATAGGTATGGGCGTCATTGGAATCACGTCCCCACACTGCCACCGTTCTTCCATCGATGGCCGAGACGTGAGCGATCATCAAATTTTCAGGACCTCTGTAGGGGTATGGACTGGGCTCCTGTCCGCAGAAGGCTGGAATGCAGAAGAGCGCGGCGGACACAAGAGAAACTACACGTCGAGCTGCAAGACAGAGAGGGTGAGCTGGAAAAGAGCGCATGGGAGCGAGTCCTTCAAGCGGGGCATCTGGGATGGTAGTTTTTCTGCATCCAAATTAGCAAGAGGAGTCTTCCGGTTCCTTTTTTGCGCCCAACAGCGATGCAGGCGCCGGCGTAACCACGGGGCCGATCTGAACCAGTGCCGGAGCTGTCGGCGCCTGAGCGCCCATGGCTGCCTCATGCTGCGCGCGCGCCGCGGCATCCAGGTCTACGGGAATGCCGCCCGGCACGATCACCGGTGCGTTGTACTTGAAGTCGAGATCGCGCGTAATGCGGAAGACCAGCGGCAGCGCCGCAAGCATTACGAAGAAAGCCACCCACGTGCCGTCCAGCCCGAAGCCGCCGCCGGTCAGCCAGAACGGGCCCATCGGATCGCTCTGCACCACCGAAGAATGGCTGCCGTCGCCGCTTACCGCCAGTCCGAAGAGCAGTGCGCGGCTCGCTTTCCAGCCGAAGTTGAGCCCCCAGCTCAGCCACAGCGCCCGCGTGCGCAGATAAGCCGCGGAGAGCACCAGCGCCAGCATGGCAGAAACCGCAATGCTGGCCCGGCCGGAGCCGGGAATCATGGCCTGCACCAGCGCGTAATAGGCCGCAAAAACGAGCGATGCTGCAACCGGTCCTACCACCTCAGCAAAGCGCTGAAAGCCATAGCCGCGAAAAGCAATCTCCTCAGCCAGCGCTGCCATGGCAAAAAAGGCTACGCCGGCCGCGAGCCCAGTCCACGCCGGGAGCAGCGCTGTAATGGTAATGGCGATGCCGCCGGCCACGAGCATAGGCAGCACGCAGGCCACGGCCACTCCCCAGCCAGCAGCCAGTCCCATTGCCGCTTCGCGCGGCCAGCCCTCGCGGCGCGGAAGCCCCTGCGCGCTGATCGGGTACATCTCGCGGTCCAGCCAGAAGCCCATGGCCGCGTAGCCCACCAGCAGGAAAAGCGCCAGCATGGTCTGCTCGGCCAGCGGCGACCCCAGCACGGATAATTGCCCCGCGCCCAGCACATCCGCGCCGTGGTGCGCGAGCCCGCGCGCCAGAAAGAAGTAGAAGACGGCGGCAAGAAACTCCATGTAAGCGCGCAGCCGGCTGCGCGGCGCAGACGGCGGGCTCATGCGCGCCTCCAATTATGGGTCTGGCTATGCGTCTGGTCACACCTCTGACCCGTGGCTTTGCCGCGCAAATTCCGGTGCAGGTAGAGCATGTTCACCTGGTGTTTCAGATGCATCTCAGGCCGGTTCGGTCGACTGAGTATGGGACTCTGTATAGAACTGGGCAATGTTACGGAACTTGCGCTGGCGCTCGGCCAGCAGCGCATCCAGCGGCATCGCCTTCAGCGACTCCAGATGCTTCCTGATGGCAGCGCCCAGCAGCGCCGCGCCACCCTCCGGGTCAGCGTGGATGCCCGCCTCGGGCTCCGCGACAATCTCGTCCACGCAGCCGAGCGAAGCCACATCCTGGGCCGTCACCCGCAGCGCCGCCGCAGCGCGATCCTTATGCGTAATTTCGCGCCACATAATGGCCGCCGCGCCTTCGGGGGGAATCACTGAGTAGATCGCATTTTCAAGAATCAGCACGCGGTCAGTCACCGCAAGCGCCAGAGCGCCGCCCGAGCCGCCCTCGCCGGTAATGACTGAGATGGTGGGAATCCGCAGCCGCGACATCTCGCGGATATTGCGCGCAATGGCCTCGGCCTGCCCGCGCTCCTCCGCGCCCAGGCCGGGATAAGCCGCCGTCACATCGATGAGCGCGATCATGGGCCGCGAAAACTTTTCGGCGATCTTCATGCATCTGAGCGCCTTGCGGTAACCCTCCGGGCTGGGCATGCCGAAGTTGCGGCGGATCTTCTCCTTGGTGGTGCCGCCTTTGCGAATCCCAAGGACCAGCACTTCTTCGCCATCCAGGCGCGCCATGCCGCAGATTACGGCCTCGTCGTCGCCAAAGGCGCGATCCCCGTGAATCTCGCTGAAATCCGTAAAGATTCGCTCGATCAAGTCCATGGGGTAGGGCCGTTGGGGATGCCGTGCACGCTCAACTTTGCTCCACGCCGACGCCGCCGCCTGCGCTTCTGGAGAGTTCCCTGCTTCCTGTTCGCTCATCGCCACCTGAGGCCGCCGCAGACTACCCGGAACGCCTTCTAACGATTCTACGGGCCCAGGCCGGTTGGGACAAATCAAAGAATGCCGCACGCCGTTACACTGAAATGGCCCGAGAGAAACGAGTCATGCCTGCAGCCATCGAATTCCGGAACGTCAGCTTCGCCGTGGCCCAGGGCCGGCTGCTGCTGGATGGAATCTCGTTCGCTGTGGAAGAGGGCACAACCACCACGATCCTCGGCCGTAGCGGATCGGGGAAATCTACCCTGCTGCGCACTGTGAACCGCATCATCGAACCCACCGGCGGCGAAGTCCTGGTGCATGGCGAACGGGTCGGCAACTCCGATCTGGTGGCTCTGCGCCGCGGCATTGGCTACGTCATCCAGGAGACGGGCCTGTTTCCGCACTTCACCGTCGAGCGCAACGCCGGGCTGGTTCTTGAAGCGCAAGGAAAGCTGCGCGCAGAGCGGGAGAAGCGCAGCCGCGATCTGCTCGCCGCCGTGGGCCTGGACCCCGTCGAATTTGCGCGCCGCTATCCGCACCAGCTCTCCGGCGGCCAGCGCCAGCGCGTAGGCCTGGCCCGCGCGCTCGCCGCCGATCCCGAAATCCTCCTGATGGACGAGCCGTTTGGCGCGCTCGATCCGCTCACCCGCGCCGAGATGCAGGACATGCTGCGCGATCTGCTTGCTCGTCTCAGGAAAACCGTGCTGCTGGTCACACACGATCTCGATGAAGCGCTCTATCTGGGCGATCGCATCGTGCTATTAAACGAAGGAAGAAAAATTGCCGATCTCAGTCCGGCGGAGTTCATGGCCTCGAATCAGCCTGAAGTGGAAACCTACATTCGCGCCTTCCATCGCGGCGAACGCGGCGCGGCGCGCGAGAGGCAGCCATGAGCTTCTTCGCCCAATACGGCGGCGAGATCGCCGAGCTCACCGTCGAGCACCTGTGGCTCACCGCCTCGGCCATGCTCTTTGCCACGGCCATCGCGGTTCCCGCCGGCATCTGGCTTACGCGCGCTCCGCGCTGGGCCAAGCCGGTGATTGCGGTCGCGAATATCTTGCAGACCATCCCCTCGCTGGCCATGTTCGGCTTCCTGCTGCCGCTGCCGTGGCTCGGCGAGCGCGCCGCGCGCATTGCCATCGTCGCGCTTACCGCGTATGCGCTGCTGCCCATCCTGCGCAACACCTATGCCGGAATCCGCGGCATCGATCCGGCTATCGTTGAAGTTGCGCGCGCGCTCGGACTCACCGGCGCGCAGCGGCTCTTCAAGGTCGAGCTGCCGCTCGCTGCGTCCTTCATCCTCGCCGGCCTCAGAACGGCAACCGTTACCTGCGTGGGCATCGCTACGATTGCCGCGGCCGTGGGCGCGGGCGGCCTCGGCGAGCTGATCTTTCGCGGCGTAGCTTCCGTCGACAACCGTCTGGTTCTCGCCGGAGCTGTTCCCGCGGCGCTGCTGGCGCTGGCCGCCGATGCAGCACTTGGTCTCGCTGAGCGCTGGTTCAAGGCTCCGGCATGATGCAGCGGCGTTCCTTTATCGCAGGCGCGGCAGCCACCATAGCGATGACTGCGTGCGAGCCTCCGCACCCGGACCATCCCATAATCGGCGCGAAAAACTTTACGGAACAGGTCGTGCTCGGCGAGCTTCTGGCACAGGAGATCGAAGCTAAATCGAATCTCAAGGTCGAGCGCCGCTTCTATCTCGCCGGCAGCTATATCTGCCAGCAGGCGCTGGCCGCGGGCCGCATCGACGGCTATGTTGAATACACCGGCACCGCGCTGACCGCAATCCTCAAGCAGCCGCTGGACCGCAATCCGCAATCGGTGCTCGACACCGTGCGCAGGCTCTACGCCTCGCGCTACAGCGTCACAGTGGCCGCACCGCTGGGCTTCGAAAACACCTTCGCCATGGTCGTTCGCGGCGACGATGCGCGACGCCTGCACCTGACCACGCTGAGCCAGGCTGCCCAATACACGCCTGAATGGCGGCTCGGCGTGGGGTACGAGTTCGAGCAGCGTCCCGACGGACTGCCGGGCCTGAGCAAAGCCTATGGCCTCAGGTTCAAGGATACGCCGCGCACCATGGATTTAGGCCTGCTCTACCGCGCGCTCAACGATCACCAGGTGGACATGATCGCCGGCAACTCGACCGACGGGCCCATCCAGGCATTCGGCCTGACCGTCCTCGAAGACGACAAGCACTACTTCCCTCCCTACCAGGCCGTGCCGCTGGTGCGCGAGGACGCGCTGCGCCGCTGGCCGCAGATTCAAACCGCGCTCGATGCGCTCGCAGGCAGGATCACCGCCGATGATATGCGCGCGATGAATGAAGCCGTTGACGGCCAGCATCGCGATCCGGCTGACGTGGTGCGTGAGTTCCGCGCGCGCAAGGGACTTTAGAGTGGCGTTCGATCAGGGGCGAGGAGAGCCGTGCGTCTTCTTCGCCGCCTTTGTGGCCGTCTTGCCGCTTATTAAATGGGCGCGGCAAAAGGTCCCGGCTACCAATGGGCCAATATCCTCGAACTTTGGCGACAGGCTTTTGCTCAGAACATGCCGGTAGAGCATCGGGCCAATCAACAACGCCAGCGATAGCTCGAAGTCCAGATTGGCGGGCAGCACGCCTCGCTTTACACCGCGAGCGAGGATTTGCCGGATCGCCTTGCGGCCTGGCTCCATGATGCGTTGACGAAAGGCTGCGCCGAACTCGCGATGTACCGATGCATAAGCCATAAACATAGGCATGATGCGCGTTCGCATAGCCTCAAGCTCATCGGGCGGCCGATTGCTCAATGCAGCAGAAAGATCGCAGAGCAGATCGCCTGTGTCAATATCCTGCCGCTCGCGATTGGCGCCGGTGACATAGAGCATCACCTCCATGAGGAGGGCTTCTTTGTCAGCCCAGTGGTTGTAGATGGTAGCCTTGCTCACGCCGGAAGCAGCGGCAATGGCGTCCATACTGGCGGCGTCGATGCCGCGCTCGCTGAAGAGAGCAAGCGCGGCCTGGATCACCTTTTCATGCGCTTCGACGCTGCGGGTACGCGCCATCGCTAGATTTCAATCTTCGAGAAACGATAGGCCCCGACCACCATCAGCACGGCGCCGACAATCGCCAGCACGGCAAAGTCGAGCATCGGATCGAAGGTTGAACTTCCCAGAAGCATATGGCGCATTCCATCGATGCCGTAGGCGAGCGGATCGGCCTTGGTGATGTAGCCCAGCGCCTTCGGCAGCCCGGTGAGCGGAAATAGCGCGCCGGAGAGGAAGTAAATGGGCATCACCAGAAAGTTCATGATGAGCTGAAAGCCCTGCATGTCCTGGAGGCTGGAGCCGATGGCCACTCCTAGCGCGGCGAACAGAAGCGCGATCAGCACCATGAATCCGAACGCGATTGGAACGGTGGATAGATGCGCCGGACGAAAGCCCGCTATCACGCAAACAATGCTGATGAGCAGGCCCTGCAGCAGCGCTACCGTAGCTCCGCCCATGGTGCGGCCGATCATGATCTGCAGCCGCGATACCGGAGCCACCAGAGTTTCCTTAAGGAAGCCAAACTGGCGGTCCCACAACAGGCCCAGGCCGGAGAAGATGGATGAGAACAGCACCGACATACCGATCACGCCGGGAGCCACAAACTGAAAGTAGTTGCCGTCGCCCGCGCGCTTGAAGACCGGACCAAGACCGAAGCCCAGCACCAGCAGATACAGGATCGGGTTGCCGAGCGAAGCGACAATCTGCGCCCGCGAACGGACATAGCGCTTCAACTCGCGCAGCCAGAGAATATAAATTGCATTCATCGCCGTCCTCCGCTCCACATCTTTGCAAACTGCCGCATGCGGTCAGTTGAGCTGGCTTCTTCATCGCGGATCGTTGAGCCCGTCAAGGCCAGGAATGCGTCTTCAAGATTCGCTGCGCCCGTCCGCTCTTTGATCTCCTTGGGAGTGCCCTGCGCAGCCAGCTTGCCGTGATCGATAATGCCGATCCGGTGAGCGACACGATCGGCTTCATCCATGTAATGCGTGGTGAGGAAGACCGTAACGCGCTCCGTCTCGTTCAGCTTCTTCACGTGCGTCCAGAGCTGGTTGCGGCTTTGCGGATCGAGGCCCAGCGTGGGCTCGTCGAGGAAGAGAATCCGCGGCGTGTGCAGAAAACCGCGCGCGATTTCAAGACGCCTCTTCATGCCGCCAGAAAACTTCTTCACCTGGTCGTCGCGGCGATCCCATAGCTCGAATAGCTTGAGCAGCTCCTCGGTGCGTTGACGGCGAATCTTGTGAGGGACGTGATACAGCACCCCGTGAATCTCCATGTTTTCCCATGCCGTCAGATCGCCGTCGAGACTGGGGTCCTGAAAGACAATTCCGAACCGCTTGCGCGCCTCATTCTGCTGGAACTGAGGATCGAGGCCGTCCAGCTCGATCGAGCCGCTGGTGGGCCGCAGCAGCGTGGTCAGCATTTTGATGGTCGTAGTCTTGCCTGCGCCATTGGGGCCAAGAAAGGCGAAGATCTCGCCCTCGGCAACCTCGAACGAAACATCGTTCACGGCAGTGAAGGAGCCGAAGGTTTTGACGAGATTCCGGACACTGATCATGTAAACATCCTCAATAACTATAC
>JBAUCP010000816.1:0-1523 GCA_049677625.1 Occallatibacter sp.
GGTGAGCGGCGCGAGCTCGGGAGTGGTGCGCGCGGTTTCAGGCGGATGGAACTGCCAGTCGTTGGCCGAGACGCGCGAGGCGAGCGCGGCCAACTGCCGCAGCGGAAGCAGGCCGCGATGCAGCAGCCACGCGATGAGCGGGCCGGTGATGGCCAGCAGCAGAATGCTGCCGGCGGCGTAGAACGCGACCGCGCTGCCAATGGCGTGCCACACGCGCTCAGTGGGCGCGCCATAGAGGACGGTGATCTGGTGCGTCTTGCCGCCGCCGGGCTCGGCAGGATCGACGATGCGGGAGCCGTGGCGCAGGATGAGCCGGTAGTGGCGGCCGTCGGTCTTGAGTCGCCCGGTGGCATCCCCGGCCTCAGCTGCAAGTTGCGCGGGAGTGGCTGCCGCCAGGCCGCGCATTTCTGCCGCAGGCCAGTTGGGCGAGCGGCCCAGCAGGCGCGCGTGTTCGTCGTAGACCTCGTAGATGTCTTCAGCCGGCACGCGCAGATCGTCCTTGTCCAGCATCACGTTGTCGTCCACATCTTCCGCGTCCTGCACGGCCCCGAGCACGGAGTCGGCGCGCCCGCGCAGCACAGCGTCGAAGGAGCTGAAGTGGATGTGCCGCTCGTAGGCCAGCGAAAGCGCGGCTACGAGCAGCGAAGAGGCCAGCTCGACCGCGAGCACGGCAACGATGAGCCGGAAAGCGATGCTCTTGCCCGCGCGCTTCATTGAGCCGTCTCGAGCGAGAGCCGATAGCCGCGTCCGCGCATGGTTTCAATCACCGGCTCGGCGTCGGGCGCCGCGGCTTCGAGCTTCCTGCGCAGGTTGGAGACGTGGGCCTCGATCACGTTGGAGTGGTGCTCCCAGTTGTAGTCGTAGAGATGCTCGAGGAGCTCGCGCTTGGAAAAGATGCGGCGCGGATGGTGGATGAGGTATTCGAGAATGCGGTACTCGGTGGGCGATAGATCGACGGCCACGCCGCTGCGATGGACGGACTGCTCGAGTGTGTTGACTTCCAGATCGAGCGCAATGAGCGTGGGGTGCGCCGCACCCTTGCCGCGGCGGATGAGCGCCTTGGCGCGGGCAATCAGCTCGCCCAGATCGAAGGGTTTGGCAAGATAGTCGTCGGCGCCGGCGTTGAGCAGCTCGACGATGGCGGCTTTGCCGTCTTTCGCGGTGAGGATAAGGACGGGCGTGGCGTCGCGGCGCGCGCGCAGCCGGCGCAGAAGCGCGAGGCCGTCGAGGCCGGGCAGCATCAGGTCGAGCACGATGAGGTCGTAGCAGCGGTAGCCGGCCATCTCGTCGCCGGTCAGGCCGTCGGCGGCGCAGTCCACGGCGAACCCCGGCCCCTCGCGCAGTGCTGCGGCCAGATTTTCCGCCAGGCGCACCTCGTCTTCCACCAGCAGCACCCGCATGGGTAAAGTATCTCCGATACAAGTATGGTCCGGGGAAGATTAAATGAGGCTGAAGCAGGGGCTGAAATCCATATTCGTGCATTACCCTCATAGCTGCAGACGTTTCAACGCATTGGCGTGTTA
>JBAUCP010000817.1:0-8515 GCA_049677625.1 Occallatibacter sp.
AACGAGACGATGCCCCACGCCGTGAGCACAACCACGCCGCCGAGGACCAGCCAGCGGCTCTTGAGCGCGAAATCGACAAGTGCGCGAATCATTTATTGATTCCCCGCGGCATCAAGTAAAAGTGCGTTGGTCACGACCTGCTGGCCCGGCTGAAGGCCGGAGAGAATCTGCTGGCGGTTGCCGTCTAGCATGTCTCCGGTGTGCACTTCGACGCGGCGGAAATGATTGCCGCCCGCAGGCATGTAGACCCAGTCGCGGTCATGCAGATGAAGAACAGAGTCAGCGGGCACCACGGCGAAGGTTTGCCTGGTTCGGCCGGTGAAGGTTGCCGTGGCGAACATGCCGAGCTTGAGGAATCCTGGATTCGCGACCTCGATGCGTACCTTGGCGGCGCGCGTGGAGGGATCGAGAACCGGGCCGATGTCACTGATGCGGCCGGTGAGCTGGCGGTTGGGATATGCGCTGAGCACGATGCGCGCTTCCTGGCCGAGCTGCAGCTTGGGCAGGTCATTTTCGTAAACGTCGCAGAGAATCCATACGTTGGAGAGATCGGCGATGGTGAATGCCGTGGCCGAGCCGGAGAGCGTGACGCCGGCAGCCGCATCGTTGGTTACGTTCTGCGCGATGATGACGCCGGAGATGGGCGCGTACACATTCACGATGTTGCTCGGGTGATCCTTGTCAACGCCCATCACGCGCAACTGCTCTTCGGCTGCGGTAAGGTCGGCCTTGGCGTCGTTTTCCGCGTCCGCGGCCTGGTCGAGCATGGCCTGCGACACGGCGCCGTGCTGGAACAGATCGGTGGTGCGGATGAGCGACTTGCCGGCAAGCTGCTCATCGTTCACCGCCTTGAGATAAGCGTCAAACGCAGCGGAAGCGTCTGAGCTTTGCACCTTCAAAAGCAACTGGCCTTTCTTCACGTTGTCGTCGAGACGCGCCTTGATATCGACGACGCGGCCGTTAGCAAGCGATATAACGGGAACCTCGCGCGAGACGTCAGGGAAGACGGCGCCGGTTGCGTTGAGCGTGGACGGAGCCTCCGTCTGCCCGACGGTAGCGAGCGGGAACTTGGGCACGTCGTTGCTGTCGATGGTAATGAGGTTCATGTCAGGAACCTCGATCACGTTTGCCGGCGGAGGCGCGCCATCGCCCTGGTCCTTGGCTTTGCAGCCGGCGAGCCCAGCGGCAACCGCTGCGCCTAACAGGAGCGCGCATGCAGTGCGAAGCGATGGGAGAGAAGAAAAATGATTCATGGAATTACCTCGCGTCCAACGGCAAGATTCAGTTGGCCAGCAGCGGTGAGATAGGCGCCGATGAGCTCCGCATAAGCGAGCTGCACTTCGCGGTAGTCGCTTTGCGCGTTGAGAAAGTCCATGAGCGATGCGCCGCCGTGCTCATAGGAGTAGGTGACGGTGTCGCGCACGTGCAGGGCCTCGTTGTTGTATTTGGCTTTATAGGGCTTGAGCAACTCGATGTTGCTCTGGACCTGAGCGTATGCGGTATCAACGTCGCCGAAGACCTGCGCGCGTGCCGCCTGGGCGGCCTGCTGGCTGCGGTCGATATCGATTTGCGTACGCTGCTTCTCGCCCTGGTTGCGATCGAAGATGCGCAACGGCACGCTCACGCTGAGTCCGAGGGTTTGGGTCGCATCCGGATTGTTGGTGGAGGCGTTCCACGTGTACCAGGCAGCTAAAGTCGGATCTGTCGATCCGTTGGCCTCAGCGAGTTTGTGATTGGTGACAGCCTGCTCGGCAGCCTGCAGCGCCGCCTGCAGGTCAGGCCGCGCGTCGAGCGCCATCCGGCGGAAATCATCGAGCGGCTGCAGCGTCTCAGAAAAATCGAAAGCCCCGGTCACATCGAATTGCTCCACCGGAGTGCGGTCGTTCAAAAATTGCAGGAGCTGAATCTTGGCGGTGCGCAGATTGACGATGGCCGTCTGCAGCTCCGACTCGTATTGAACGCGCAAGAGCTCGATGCGGTCCATGTCGATTTCGGCAATGTCGCCGGCCTTGAAGCGGTCGTGGTTGATGGCGATGATCTTGTCGTAGTAGTCGAGATCGGACTTTGCCATGTCGAGCACGGTCTTGGCTTCGAGGGTCTGCACGAAGGCCGCGCGCAGCGTGAACTCCATGGTGCGCTTCAGGTCGTCGTGCTCGGCCTCAGAGATGCGTGTGCCTTCGCGCGCGCTTTGCAGGCGCAGCTCGCGCTTGTGGTCGCGCTCATGCAGGTAAGAGACGCCAGGAGAGACGAAGGCGCCGGCGAGCGGCTCCCACACGCCGTGATTGGGCGCGATCTGCGTGCCGTCTGCGCTGACGGTGAGCTGCGGGTTAGGGCGAAGGTAAGCGGTGACTTCTTCAGCGCGCATCTCGTCCACGTTATCGGCATCGGCTCGCAGCGCGGGATTGCCGGCTTCAAACTTTTCCTTGACCTGGTCCCAGGTAAGGCTCTGCTGCGCGCAGGCAAGAGCAGGCGCCAGCACAAAGAGCGCCGTGACTGCCGAAGCAGAGAATGGCGGAATCAATTGCTTCATACACAACCTTCGCGCCGTCATCGCCACGGCGTGTAGAGGAGGAAAAGCGGGCTAACGATAAAGGAAGAGCATGGTGAAAAGAGGATCAGATGGCAGGCGGCGGCCGATTCTGGATGGAAGCAAGAGCAGGAGATTCGACCGCCGGGTCAGGACGGTTGCCGGGTGCTATGAGACGCACGATCCGTAAAGGCAGATGACCAAACACCTGCAGTGGCAGAGTAGCTATGGCCGGGAAGATGGACTGTGGGTTGGCATAGTCATGGTCACGGCGGAGACAACTGTCCACCTCAGCGGGATTCTGCGCCGCGAGCAGATCGTCGGTCATGGAAATGGCTGGCAGCAGGATGAAGATGACCACCGCCAGTGAGACCAACTGCATGCGTCTGTCGCTGCCTTCGGGTGGCGCGTAACGTAGCCCGAGGCAGATCATGACGACCGCCAGCAGCAGCCAGGCGAGATTGAGGGCAAGTTCCATTCCCGGAGCCGATTTTATAACAGTGAGGTTTACAAAAGAAAAATGTGCTGTTTCTATTGTTTAGACGAGCAAGCAGTCTAAGTGGATGAAGAGTTGAAGAAGAAATTGAGGATGCAGGAGGATGAAACGACGGAAGGCCCGTTGATTCCACCGGAACCGGGAGATGTTTGAGGGTTGCGGCGGGGCAATCTGGCAGGCCGGGACGGGCCTGCGCCTCCCTGCGCCAGCCCCTGCGCCAGATTGACCCATTCGGCGAATGCCCGTATGATGAACAGGTTGACTCTTGAGGCGCGGCGCCTTGCCGCAACTAGAGCAGTTCCGGAATTTGTGTGGTGCTAAGAAGGGGCGTGCAAGATGGCTTTTTCTTGAGGAAAAAGCCATTTAAGCTCGTGCTTCCGGTCTACAGTAATTGCGAAACTGCTATAGCCCGCACGGCCTCACTCGAGACAGCACTCTTGATGCCCCCTCGTTCAATGGTAGGACAGCTGACTCTGGATCAGCATATCGGGGTTCGAATCCCTGGGGGGCAACCAAAACCCGCACTTTCCCGACTTTCCTCGAACCTCCCCGAACTCTTTCATAGTCAATTAAAACACTGATTTTAAAGTTGTTATCTGTGTTTTCGCATCCGTAGAGGCCCGCTAACGTGCGCTTCTAGCCAGTATTCTCTGTGGGTATATTGTGGGTATCCGAATTGGAGTCGTCAATGTGCAGCGTACAAACCGAACAGAAGAGCTATGAGATGCCCCCGCGCGACGGGTTCACCGTGACACTTTTTATCACCGTCGCCGACATCGCCCGATCAGCTCACTACTATGAAAAAGTCTTCGGCGGCCGCATTCTGAGCCTGGGCGACAGCAAGGGTGCATCCGGGCACATTCAGATCGCGAATACGTGGCTCATTGTCAACGATGGGGGTGGGCCGACGCCCGATAAGCCGACAGTAACGCTCAGTGTCCTCGCCGACCCGGATAAAATCAGTAGCTTTATGAATATTCGCGTTGCGGATATTCAAGCGTGCTATGAATTATGGAAAAGTCGAGGAGCCGAGTTCATCACGGAACCAATACCCAAGTACGGCGAGATACGCTGCTACATCCGCGATCCTGACGGGTATATCATCGAAGTCGGACAGAGCACCGACCTCACGTACGGCTAACTCTCGGCTCGGACAGGGTGCGGATTTAAACGTTCAGTGCCAGTGCTCGTGATTGTTTTCGAAACAGTTTTTGGCGGTTGGCATCGTGTTGGCAACGGGGATCGCGATTTCAAGATGATCCTCGGAGGGAATTCGCTCCTTGTGATTCGAGAGGTTATGGACAAATCGTCATATGACGAATATTCGGATCAAGCGGGTTTATGAAGAACCGGACGGGGAGGACGGAACGCGGATTCTGGTGGATCGACTTTGGCCGCGAGGCCTGACGAAGGAGAAGGCGAAGGTCGAACTTTGGCTCAAGGACGTGGCGCCAAGCACGGAACTTCGAAAATGGTTTGCCCACGATCCAGCCAGGTGGGCAGAGTTTCAGTCGCGCTACCTGGAGGAACTCAAGAGGAACAAGGAACAGCTCTCGCTCTTAAGACAAGAGGCGGCAAAAGGCAGTGTCACGTTGGTCTATGGCGCCAAAGATCAGCAGCACAACGAAGCCGTGATCCTGCAGAGACTCCTCACAGCGAAATGAACCCGCTTTTTACGCGCACGCGGAGACGCTTCCATCGATCCCTCGCAATCGACATTTGGTGAATCCACACCGGTCTTAGGAAGCTGATGCGGAGTGCATCCTACAGCCGCCTTCACTCATTGACCGCGGAGGGCCGCCGCCTCGAATAGGTCTCGATAGGCGTCTGTCAATTTGCCAATGGTGAATGCGCGATTCAGGCCGCTCGGACTGGGCAATACCCAGACCGCAGATCCGCCGAGTGTAGTTGACTGTAATCCCCACGACAGGTCTCGCTGGTTTAGAAACACTGCACACGCCGGTTTCCCCAGGAATGCCAGGTATCTGGGCCTGTACTTCGTGATTTTGCGTTCGAAAGCAGGACGGGCAGCGATGTAGTCGGCTCGACTGAGGTCTGTTGCTCTGACTGTCGGCCGAGCAACCGCAGAGGTGATGCCGCAACCATAATCGAGCAAGAGGCGTGCCTCTGGGATAAAGTAGTACAGATGATCATGGGAACGGACTGGGCCATCGGCGGGAAGGAATATATAAGTGACCGAGTCAATTCTGCCATCGATAAACTCACCCGATCGGCAGGCTGAGGCGTTCCCGGTTCTGACGCCGGCGCAGATAGACCGCATCCGGCCATACGGCACCGCGAGAACCGTTCGAGCCGGAGAGATCCTGTTCGAAGCAGGGGATTTGGGAATGCCCTGCTTTGTTGTGCTTTCAGGAAAGCTCGATATTGTCATAACGAGGCTCTTCGACGAGCACATATTTGCGACCCATGGTCCGGGAAATTTTTCAGGAGACATGGTCTTGATCTCCGGAGCCGGCTCTATGGCGCGCGGACGGGTTGCCGAGCCGGGAGAATTTCTTGAAGTTAGCGCCGATGGCTTGCACTCGCTAATCGCCAGAGATGCCGAGCTCAGCGATATCTTCATGCGCGCATTCATCCAGCGACGCCTCGCGCTCATTGCGGGTGACATGGGTAACGTCATTATCCTAGGATCGCGTCACTCGGCTAATACGCTGCGGCTGCGCGAGTTTCTCATCCGCAACGGACACCCGCACGCATATGTCGACCTTGACAGCGACACAACCGCCCAGGAGCTGCTCGATCGTTTTAACGTGAAGATCGACGAAATACCTGTTGTGATCTGCAGCGGAAAGGCGGTGCTGCGCAATCCGACCACGCAGCGGTTGGCCGAATGTCTGGGATTCTCGGGCACAGTCGATGAATCACACATTCGCGATGTCGCCATCGTGGGCGGTGGTCCTGCCGGGCTGGCGGCAGCGGTTTACGCTGCTTCTGAAGGCTTGGACGCAGTCGTGATCGAAGCCGATTTTCCGGGCGGACAGGCAGGCTCGAGCTCGAAGATTGAGAACTACCTTGGTTTCCCCACAGGCGTCTCCGGTCTGGAACTTACGCGCCGCGCAGTTGTGCAGGCGGAGAAATTCGGCGCCCAGATGATGGTGGGACAACGAGTGGTCAAGTTGCAATGCGATCAGAGGCCATACCGGCTCTCGCTGGAGAATGGCGATATTCTGCAGGCTCGGAGCATCATCATCGCCGCAGGAGCACAATACAATACGCCGAACGTCGCCAACCTAAAGAAGTTCGAAGGAAATGGAATCTATTACGCGGCCACATTCATGGAATCGCAACTCTGCGGGGGTGATGAGGTGGTCGTCATCGGCGGGGGAAATTCGGCCGGCCAGGCAGCCATTTTCCTGGCGGAAACTGCCCAGAAGGTCTATATGCTGGTTCGCGGAAAGACCCTTTCCGAGACGATGTCGCGCTATCTGACGCAGAGGATTACAACGCATCCGATGATCGAGCTGCATCTGGAAACTGAGCTTGTGTCATTAGAGGGCGAATCGCACCTGGAGCGCGTGACCTGGTTAGAACGGTCGTCAGGGGAGAGAATGACGCGCGATATCCGGCACGTTTTCGTGATGGCCGGTGCGTCACCACGCAGTGACTGGTTGCGTGGCTGTGTCGTGCTGGATCAGCAGGGCTTCGTTCTTACGGGACGGGACCTGGATCCGATTCTGGCAGACGCACCACGAAAGTGGCCTCTTGGCCGGCCCCCGCAAATGCTTGAGACAAGCTTGCCCGCAGTTTACGCTGTTGGGGATATCCGCTCCGGAAACGTGAAGCGGGTTGCGTCGGCCGTTGGCGAAGGTGCGATCTCGATCCATCTTGTACATGGCGCGCTGGCGGAAATTTAGCGTCGACGAGTAGGAATTCGTCTACAAACTTCGCTGCGCTGGCCGGCACTGCTGCGGGCGCCCGATCCGCAGGACGATCTTGCCGGGCTTGTGTGGTGCGCCCGCAATCATTGCCTGCGCCTGGCGCGCCTCCGAAAGCGGAAGGACCGAGCCCACACGCGCTGTGATTCTGCCCGCGTCAAACAATGTTGTAATCGTCTGCAGACGCGCGGTGGTCACCTCAGCATAAAAGAAAACGGCCTCTGCCGGCAGCGGCTCGGTGGAGACCGAGGTGACGAGTTTGCCTCCGGGTTTCAACGCACCGACGCAGCGCTGAAACGTATTGCCCCCGACCGTGTCGAGGATGGCATCCACCTGCGGGAGGTTCTGCTCGAATGCGGGCTTGCTTGAGTCGATGATGGATTTCACACCCAATGAACGGAGCAGGCCTTCGTCGGCGAGGTGGGTGATGGCAACGACGTGGATCCCCGCGTCTACGGCCATTTGGACGGCGTACGCCCCGACGTTCCCGGCGGCTCCGACGAGCACTACCGTTTGTCCGCGCATCGCCTGTGCATACTGGAAGAGCATTTGCCAGGCGGTCACCGCAATAACGGAAGCCGATGCTGCTTCTACGTGATTCAGAGATTTCGGTTTGCGGGCGACCATCCCGGCAGTGGCCACGGCGAACTCGGCCTGGGCGCCACAGAACTGCGGGTTGGTGACGCCATAGACTTCGTCGGCCGGCGCGAAGTCGGTAACGCCGGGGCCGACCTTGTCGACGACACCGGACAAGTCCGAACCGAGGGTGAGCGGAGGTTGCGGGCTGACCTTGCTCTTGCCCTCGCGGATGATCGCGTCCCAGGGCGCGACGCCTGCGGCCATCACGCGCACCAGAACTTCGCCGGGGCCCGGCGCCGGCACGGGCACATCCTCGACCACTACGACATCGGGGGGCCCGAAGCCATGAATTCTGGCTGCTTTCACGGCTCATTCCTTCTTACCTTGAGGATGCTGGAGGATCTGCCAGAGACTCAGGCCTCCACCGATAATGAGTTCGCTGCCAACGGTGAAAGCCGGTTTATCCGGGGCATCTCATAGCTCTTTTAAATCCGAATCCCATCCGGGACGAGGGTTAACCGTACGTGAGATCAGTGCTCTGCCCGACCTCGATTATGTAACCGTCAGGATCGCGGATGTAGCAGCGTATCTCGCCGTACTTGGGTATTGGCTCCGTGATGAACTCGGCCCCTCGACTTTTCCACAATTCGTAGCACTCTTTGATATCCGCAACGCGGAAATTCATAAAGCTGTTGATGTGATTCGGGTCGGGGACGCTGAGCGTTACCGTCGGCTTGTCGGGGGTCGGTCCACCCCCAACGTTCAGAATCATCCAGATATTCGCAAGCAGAAGGTACGCAGGCGCGTTGCCGTCGCCCAGGCTCAAAATCCGAGCGCCGAAGACCTTTTCGTAGTAGCGAGCCGATCGCTCGACGTCCTTCACGGTAAGAAAATGCGCGATGCTGATCCCGTCGCGCGGGGGCATCTCATAGCTCTTCTGTTCGACTTGTACAGCGTCCATCGATGACTCCTTTCGATACCGTGCTTATTACAAATACGATGTCCCCAGTCCCGCTC
>JBAUCP010000818.1:0-2495 GCA_049677625.1 Occallatibacter sp.
TCACCGTCTTGTGCGTCGCCGCCTGCTTCAACCCGCTTGTAAAAACACAAGACCATTTGCCGCCGGCGCCGCCAGCCGATCGTGCGCAGGCGCTGGCCATCTTCAAAGAACTCGTCGAGATCAACACCACTGACACGCCGCAGGGCAACGTGACCGACGGAACCACCGCCATGGAGCAGCGCTTTCTCTCGGCCGGCCTCCCGCCCGAGGATGTGCATCTGCTCGGCCCCGACCCGCGCAAGCAGGATCTCGTCGTCCGCTACCGCGCCGCCGGCACGCCCGCGGAAAAGCCCGTCCTCTTTCTCTGCCACATGGACGTGGTGCAGGCGCTGCGCGCCGACTGGTCCA
The DNA here is from genome assembly GCA_049677625.1 of Occallatibacter sp. Lineage (GTDB taxonomy): Bacteria > Acidobacteriota > Terriglobia > Terriglobales > Acidobacteriaceae > Telmatobacter. The sequence goes on from JBAUCP010000818.1 coordinate 349, forward strand.
CCGATCCGTTTCAGTTTGTCGAGAAAGACGGCTACTACTACGGCCGCGGCACGCAGGACATGAAGGACTCCGACGCCGCGCTCGTCGCCACCTTCATCCGCCTGCACCGCGAGGGCTACAAGCCCAAACGCGACTTGATCCTCGCGCTCACCGCCGACGAGGAAGGCGGCCAATTCAACGGCGCCAGGTGGCTGGTCGAGCAGCACCGCGATCTGGTCGACGCGGCCTACGTCATCAACCCCGACGCGGGCGGCGTGGAGCTCGACCACGGCCGCACCATCGTGGCCGACGTGGAAGCCACCGAAAAGGTCTACTCCGATTTTCAAATCACCGCACTCGACCGCGGCGGCCACAGCTCGCTGCCGCGGCCTGACAACGCGATCTACGAGCTCATGGCCGCGCTCGACAAGCTGGCCGCCTACTCGTTCCCCTTCGAGCTCAACGAGGTCACGCGCACCTACTTTAAGAACCTGGCCGCGCGCGAAACCGGCCAGCAAGCCGCCGACATGCGCGCCATCCTGGCCACTCCGCCGGACAGCTCCGCCGCCGCGCGGCTCAGCCAGGAGCCCAGCTTCAACGCAAACCTGCGCACCACCTGCGTAGCCACGCGCCTCAACGCCGGCCACGCCAACAACGCCCTGCCGCAGACCGCGCAGGCCAACGTGAACTGCCGCATCTTCCCCGGCCACTCGCCGGAAGAGATTCGCCAGCAATTGATTGGGCTCTTCGCCGACCCCAAGCTATCCATAAAATACGTCTCGGACGCCGGCGTGATCTCCGATACCGCGCCCGATCGCAAAGCCATCGTTCCGCCGCCGCCCAACCCTGAGGTCTTCGAGCCGCTTACGCGCATTACGGATGCAATCTGGCCCGGCGTGCCGGTCACGCCGGTCATGGAAAACGGCGCCAGCGACTCTATCTACTTCGCCCAGGCCGGCATCCCCTGCTACGGCTACTCGGCTGTCGCCCTCGAGCTGGACGACGACCGGGCTCATGGAAAAGACGAGCGCCTGCCCATCGACTCCTACTGGAAATCGCTCGATTTCTTCTATTCGTTTACCAAAGCCCTGGGCGAAGATTAAAGGATCGGTGCCAGCTTCGGCAGCGCAATTGGCAAAGTTGGCCAATTTTTATTATTCTTGTAGTCGAGGTGCCCTCATGCCGACCCGCAACGTCAACCTGACTCCGGAATTGGATGGCTTCATTGCTACAAAGGTGGAGGCAGGCCTCTACGCCAATGCAAGCGAAGTCATGCGCGCGGCCTTGCGGCTGCTCGAAAGAGACGAGCGAGAACAGGAAGAAAAAATCGCCGTGCTGCGGGCAGCGATCGACAAGGGCGTCGCCAGTGGAGTTGCCAAACCTGGCGTATTCACGCGCGTGCGCAAGAAATATGCTTTGCCGCCACGAAAGGCTTAGCCATGACGAAAGTCCGCATCTCTGCCGAGGCTGAGCGCGACATCGACCAGATTGCCGCTTACACAACAGCCGAATGGGGATGGCGGCGGGCAGATCAGTATCTCGCCAAGTTTGAAGAAGGCTTTGATCTGTTGGCGAAAAATCCCTCCATCGGCCGCCCCTGTGAATCAATCCGCAACGGTTTGCGGCGGTTCGAGATAAGCCGGCACGTTGTCTTTTATCTGATCCGCACGGATGGAATCCTGGTGGTGCGCGTGCTGCATCAGCGAATGATGCCGGCGAACTACCTGTAACCTTCCTTTCGGACCCTGAACCGCACCCCCGCTGCTAAACTTGAATCTGATGATTCTCCCGTTTGTCCGCGAAATCTTCGCGGAGCTGGAGCACTCCCCGGCGTTTGAGCGCGTTCGGAGGCACCTGAGCCTCGGTACGGGGCGTCGTCGTGTGTCCGGACTGACCGCAACCGCGCGTGCTTTGTACCTCCCGCTGATGGCGCGCGCCGCCAAGCAGCCGGTGATCGTGGTCGTGGCAGACAACAAGGCCGCCGAGTCGCTCGAGACCATGCTCAAGGCTGCATGCGAGCTCACCGGCGCCATCGATCCAGGGCGCGTGGTCCGCCTGCCCGCCCACGACGTTCTCCCGTTCGAAAATCTCTCTCCGCACCCCGACGTGCAGGAGCAGCGCGCCTCCGCGCTGTGGAAGCTCTCCACCGGCGCCATCGATATTCTTAT
>JBAUCP010000819.1:0-2203 GCA_049677625.1 Occallatibacter sp.
GCGGCCAGCAGGTCGTCCGTCGCCGCCGCACGCGCGGTGTGAATGGGCGCGAGAATCACCTGCTCAAATAGCGGAAACAAAATCTGCGCCATCTCGGCCACGGGCTTGTCTCGCAGGCAACTGAAGATCAGCACGGGCGCTTTTCTGTCGCCAAAGATGCCGCGCAGCCCCGCACGCAGCGCCCACACTCCGGCAGGATTATGCGCCACATCGAGAACCCACTCCACGCCGTCTTTGCTCAGCCGCTCCAGCCTTCCCGGCCAGCGCGTCTGACGGATGCCGTCTGCAATCGCCGCCGGCGTCACGGGAAATCCGTGCCGCTCCGCAAGCTCAACCGCAGCGGCAATCGCCAGCGCCAGGTTGCGGTGCTGGTGCGCGCCCTTGAGCGGAGAATCGACCACAACCTGCGCTCCCAGCGCGCTCACCGTATACGCGGCGTCCGCTGCCTCAAGCGCCGGCATGTACGGCACCGCGCTCACCCCGCGCACGTCGAGCTCCATCGCCACTTCGCCCAGCACCTGGTTGGCCTGCGGATGCTGCGGCAGCGTAACCATGGTCCCGTCTTGCCGCAGAATGCCGGCTTTCTCCCGCGCAATGGCCGCAATGGTCTCGCCCAGCCACTCCGTGTGGTCGAGCGAGATGTCGGTGATCACCGAGAGCAGCGGATCGACAATATTCGTCGCATCCAGGCGCCCGCCCATGCCCACTTCGAGCACGGCAATCTCCGCGCCAGCCTCGGCAAAGTAGAAGAGCGCCTGCGCGGTCAGAATCTCAAAATAGCTGGGGAGCTGCGCCAGCCGGCCGTCCAGCACAAGCTGCTGCGCCGCGTCGTGCACGCGAAAGTAGATGCGCGCAAAGTCGTCGTCTACAATCTCCGCGCGGTTGAAGCGAATCCGCTCGTTGGCTTTCTCCAGGTGCGGCGAAGTATAGAGCCCGGTCCGCACCCCAGCCGCGGTCAGAATCGATGCCAGCGTCGAGGCCGTGGAGCCCTTGCCGTTGGTGCCCGCAATCAGCACCGCCTTGAACCGCTTCTGCGGGTCGCCCAGCGCCTCGAGCAGCACCCGAATCTCATCGAGAGAAAATTTACGCCTGGGCTGCCCCGGTTTGGCATAGAGCTCCGGCGCCATGGCATTCAGTTGTTCGATAGCCGCTGCGTAGGACATGAATATTCAGTATAAAAGCCGTGCGCCAATAGCCGTGCAGGGCGCGCGAGGCGCAATAATAGTGAGCGGGGCGCAAAAAACACAGGCGGCGTGCATATTCTACGTGCGGAGCGCACGGAAACGGGGATAAAAATAGTGAACGTTATGGCTCCTTATCGAGACGAAGTATTTGCGGCTTGCGGCCAACCGACGTATTTCGGTTGCAAAATCTGAGACCGAAGCTAGAATAGCCAGGAATGAGGTCTCATCGACCCAAGGAGCGAGGCCCATTCGTCATGCGCAAACAAGATCCCTACGAGGGCCGTGTGGCAAAGTCTCAGGCTGACGGAATGTCAGCGCGCGACGGCATACCGGCGGCGGTGAAGAAGGCCCGTCAGTGTCTCTGAAAAAGCTGCTGTTCTTTGCCAGGATCGCTTGCGTACCGCTTTGCGCCGTGGCGCAAAGCATGCACTACGAGAGAATTGATTATCTCGGGCGGAACAGCTCTCTTGCCGGGATCAATGATCGCGGTACGATCGTTGGCTCTTTCACGGCGTTTGACCCATCCGAAAAACCCCAACCCGTTCGCGGTTTATGCATCCTGAATGCCACGGGACAGGATTGTGGTCCTGGGTTCGCGCATACGTTCATTTATACGCAGCAGAAATTTACGTTGGTAAAAGCTCCGAATGGGATGGGGCTCGGATTCGTTGCTGTCAATAATCACGACCAGATCTTGCTGACCGGCGGTGGTGATAAGTGGTTCATATACGACATGGCTAAGGAAGAGTTTAGGCCTATTGGGATCACCGGCCGCTTGGCATCCGGTGGCGATGGCAAGCCGTTTCGAATACGCAATCTCAAGAGCCTCAACGACAAGGGCGAAATCCTGGCCATGGCTGGCAATAGCTTTGTCTTCGGCATGCCGGCTATGGGTGCTCCAGGTTCGTTGACTCCACCCACAGAGCTTGGCGAATTCACGGCCGTTCCCAATTGTCCAGGCGGTAGCACGGAAGCCACGGGCCTCAACGCGCAGGATCAGGTTTCTGGCAATTGCCGCC
>JBAUCP010000820.1:0-4302 GCA_049677625.1 Occallatibacter sp.
GTGCGAGGCCAATTTGCCCTCCATCCTCTTAGATGTTAATTGCGCGCGGCGGACGCGAGTCGTCGCGCTCTCTCACTGAACTCTGCTTGATGAAATTGGGTGAGGCATTCCAAGGAGCAAAATGAACCGGGACCTCTCACTACTGCCGTGCCCTCTGGGATTGCCTTCCCGCAATTTGGGCATATACGCGCTTGACGCAGTTCATTCAGGCGAATCTCTTCGTCGGGCCCGGTCAAGTGCGCCTCCCAATTTGTAGATTCTGAAGATTATCAGGTGGCTTGGTGTGGATGCTTTGCGTATCTGGGCGGTTATGTGGATAACGAGGGAACGACGCCTGGAATCAGAAGTTTGCCTCTGATATTCTGCACCAAAATTGTTGCAAATTCCGCTGCCGGATGCAATCAAATAGTCCGGATGCGTGCAAGGACTCGAATCGCAATAGCTATAGCATGGCACAGCCTAGGCAGAGCCGCCTGTCTTTTCCGAAAGTATTGCCCAGCGTTCATAAATCGCATCACGCTCTTTCTGCGCCGATTCCAGCTCTGCCAACGCCTCTGTGAGCGCATGCGCATCGGTCGCAACCGCAGGATCGCCGACGCGCCTGTGCGCAGCTTCGAGCCTGGCATCCGCGGCTTCTATGCGAGCTTCAATGCCGTCGTACTCACGTTGCTCGATGTAGGAGAGCTTCTTTTTTGAGGCGGTCGCGGCGGCAGCTTGCCGCGCCGGCTTCGTACCAGCGCCATCGCGTTTCTCGTTTCCCCATTCGCCGGCTTCAGCCCGCCACTCCTCCCACTGTGTGTAGTCCGCAAACAGCTCTGCGCCGCCGCGGCCATCCAGCCCAACCACCGAGTTGGTCACGCGGTCCAGCAGATAGCGGTCGTGCGTAACCAGCACCAGCGCGCCGGAAAAATCGAGAAGCGCTTCTTCCAGAATCTCCAGCGTGGGAATATCGAGATCGTTGGTCGGCTCATCGAGGATGAGCACGTCGGCAGGTTCCAGCATCAGCCGCGCGATCAGTACGCGGGCGCGCTCGCCTCCGCTGAGCCGCTCGACGGGCTGGTTGAGTTGCTCTCCCGTGAACAGGAACCTGGCCGCATAGCTGGCGACATGCACAACCCGGTCAAGATAGATGACAGAGTCGGAATCGGGCGCAAGGGCCCGGCGCAGGGTGAGATTGCCGTCGATCTCACGCATCTGCGAGAAATAGACAACGCGCAGCTTTGCGGCGCGCCATACGGTTCCTGAGCTTGGCGTCAGTTCGCCGGTCATTGCACGCAAAAGCGTCGTCTTACCCGATCCGTTGGGGCCAACCAGGCCAAGTTTCATGCCGTTATTCAGGCTGAAAGTCACGCCGCGCAGGATCTCCCGGCCGCCCAGCTCGACCGTGACCGCGTCCAGCCCGATGAGACGCTTGGTCTGCCGATTCGTAGCTTCGAAGCTGATTCCCGCGGTCGCCACGCGGCTGCGGGCTTCAGAGTCTTCGAGCCGCGCAATCAGCTCATGCGCATTGTCGATGCGCGCCTTGGCCTTGGTGGCGCGGGCCTTGGGGCCGCGGCGGAGCCATTCAATCTCAGTCCGCACGCGATTGCGCAGCCCCTCCTGCGCGCGCTGCTCCGATTCGAGCCACGCCTCGCGGCCTTCGAGAAACTTTGAATAGCTGCCCTTCAAGCGCAGCAGTCCATCGCTGTAGATGCGGTTCAGCTCGACGACTTCGGCAGCGACGTTCTCAAGGAAGTAGCGATCGTGCGCGACTACGATATAGGCGAAATTCGCCGCTTGCAGCAGGTCTTCCAGCCACTCAATGCCCTCCAGGTCAAGATGATTGGTTGGCTCGTCGAGCAGCAAAACGTCCGGCTTGATGACCAGGGCCTCGGCGATTGCCAGCCGCTTGCGCCATCCCCCGCTGAGGCTGGCCGCGCCGGCATCCATACTTATGCCGGCCGAGCCATTTATGCCAGACGATTCTGGGTAATTCGCAAAGCCGGCCCGGCCCAGCGTTTCGCGCAAACGCTGCTCGTGTTCATTTTCAGGCACGGCCGCATTGGCCATTGCAGCTTCAATTGCGCCGCGAACCGTGATGCCGGGCGCATATTCCGAAATCTGGTGCACATAGCCAACGCGGGCACGCTTGCGGAAGGCGACCTCACCGGTGTCAGGTTGCTGCTCGCCGGCAAGCATAGCCAGGAGAGTGGACTTTCCGGCTCCATTCGGTCCGATCAGGCCGATCCGGCCGCCCTCGTGCACGGCGAAGAATATGCCCTGAAACAAAGGTTTGGCGCCGAATTGTTTCGAGATGTTCTGCGCATTCAGGATCGGCGGCATTTCTTCAGTGTACGGTGTAGCGACTGCGTGAACTGTGGCGACGGCGGGCGGCTGTCCAACCGTTCGACGTCCGTGTTATCGTTTTTATGGCGATTGTCTGCCGTCTACCAAACCACCGGAGCTGACCATGATGGGCAATGGGGTGTTGCCACGGGAAAGGACCGCGCAGAAGGGGCCGCGGAAGAGCCCTAAACAGCGCGCCACGCAGTGGAAGATTGGCATTTCGATCAGCGTGAACGCCGACGTAAGGCGGCTTTCGCAGACGCTGACCGAGGCGGAGTATCTGGAGACCTGGATATGCCTGCCGAGTCACAACCAAAGTTCGCACGCAATCGCCTCGCGGACCGGTAACGATTACCAACTCGATCTCTACTGCGGCGACAGCCTGAGCGCCACCATCGCCGGTTCTTACCTGGTTTGCAACCAGCGCAAGATGCTGCTCTCCTGGACGCGGAGCAACACGGCCAATCCGGCAGCGAGCTTTGTGGACATCCGGCTGCGCGGCAACTTCGGCTCCAGCACCATGGAGCTGGAGCACACCGGCCTCAACTCGGCTGCGGAGTATTTCTGGCAGATGGCCATGTGGCGGGCATCGCTCGAGAAGCTGGTGGGTCTTATGAGGAACTCGCGGCTGGCCCCGCTCAGCGCACGGTTCGGGGATGGATCGGGCGAGGTTCTGCGGTAGCGGCGATCTGCGCCACCCGTCCCGGCGGGTCGATGATGGCCTGGCTTAGCGGGCGGCGGTGAGCGTGCCTTCCGGCGGTTTTTTCTTGAGGATCGAACCGGTCGTCAAGCTGTTCCTGGTGCGGGAATCCTGCGACAGCGTATGCGACGGCTTCACAGCCGTGGCGTTCGCCGGACGGGTGCGCGCCGGCAGCAGGGTCTGCGCTGTCCGGGCGGGCATCTCCGCGGGGAGAGATGGGATGGGCGTGCTGGGAATGGCCGGCAGTTTGTCCGGCCCCTCATCGAAGCAGGTTTCTGCCGATCCCACCTGCGCCTGGCCGAGCGCGGCCTGTTGGGCGAGGCATGTAAATGCGCAGATACCGAGAGCCAGCGCCGGAAAACTCAACCGGCAAGACCGTACTCGGCTGGATCGGACGGCTCTATCTAAAATACGCTGCATCGGTGGAACGCTCCCTGGGAAAGAGCTGCACCGGAGTGAAGACTCCGCGCTCGACTGCATGGAAGTTACGAGTAGTAGTGATCGGAATCAATGGCCCGAATCTTATTTCTGCCTGAAATCTATCTGAATTGTTAATGCATTGATTTTTATGGATTAATCATCAAATTGCCGGTCTGCGCAATCAGGCTTGTGCTATCGTTGTTCTACCTTCGGCGCTCGTTCGTAAGCGCATATTCGGTCCCCCGTTGCAGTTGACTTGGCTATGGCGACCACCCCCACATCGATGAAGGCGAGTTATCGCTTTGGGCCCTTTGTGCTTGATCTCCGCTCCGGAGACCTGAGCCGCAATGGCCGCCCAATTCGCCTGCAGGAGAAGCCGCGCAGCCTTTTGCTGGCGCTGGCCGAGCGCCGTGGCGAGCTGGTAAGCCGGAAAGAACTGCACGAGCGCCTGTGGCCTAACGACACCTTTGTCGACTTTGAAGACGGCTTGAACGCCGCCATGAGCAAGCTGCGCGAAGCGCTCGACGACGACCCGCAGTCGCCGCGGTGCATCGAGACGGTGCGCGGGCGCGGCTACCGGTTCATGGCCAAGATCGAGGTGGTTGCCGAGCCCGAGGAGACGGCTTACGCCGCGTCGTCCGCGGCTGGCCTGGCCGCGCAACCACAGACTCCGCCGGAGGCGTCAGGTCTTGCCCCGTCTGCCCTTGCCGGCAAGCCCCGCTTTCGCAGGGTACTGGCTGTGGCGGTGCTAGGATGCCTGGCGCTGGCCGGCGCGGTCTTCTTGGTGGTGCGATGGCGCGCCGCACACGCGCGGCCCATCTCGATCGCCGTTCTGCCCTTCGTCAATATGACAGGCG
>JBAUCP010000821.1:0-16752 GCA_049677625.1 Occallatibacter sp.
CCACAGGGGATCTTCGCGGAGGGTGGAATATAGTCCCAGCCGTTGGGACGGTGGTAGACGCTATGCAGCAGGATGCCTTCATGAGCCGGATCGGTCGAGAGGTACGGCTCTTGCAAGAGGCGATGAACCACGGTGAGGCCGGCCTGCATATAGCCGCTGCCAGACTCACTCAGCACATGACCGAGACGAATGAGCCCCTGCGCGGCAATGGCGCTTGCCGAGGAGTCCACCGGCTCGAAATCGTTGCGGGGGTCCGCGGCGCGGCTGCGCCAGTCACCCAGCCGGTCGAGTTGCGGAGCGCCCGTATCCCAGTAGCAGATGCCGTCGAGAGCGCTGGCCTGATGCATATAAAAGTCGCAGGTCGCACGGGCCGCACGCTCAAGCGTCGCGCACGTCTCAGCCTGGCCGGGAATGCCGCCGCTTCCGAATTCACTCTCGGGCAGCGACCGAACAAACTCCAATTGCTCAGCGAAACCGAGCATGGCCCACGCCAGTCCGCGCGTCCATGTGGTGAAGGGCGAATAACCCTGCTGCGACGATGGACAGCGAAACGCGCCGCTCGCGGGATTGAAGATGGCTTCATGCACGGTGCGGCCGCGCATCGCGGGCACGTCGTAGCTGTCGCGCCCCTCGCCGTAATAGACATTGAACTGCGCCGAGGTCTTTGCGTGCGCCAGCAGGCGGCCGAGCAGGCTCACGCGCACATCCTGCTCGCCCAGCAGTGCGTGGCCAAGCAGATGCGCAACGCCGCAGACGCGAAGCGTACGCAAGGTATCAATGAACAACGAGTGGCTGCCGTTGAACGAGGGAATATAACCCAGGCCATCGGGAAGGCTGGTCCACCGCGCGGCCTGCACCGCTCCGCTCACCTTGAGTGCAAGCTCGTAGAAGCGCATCTCCCACTCGTTGCTCTCGACGCGGCCCTCGATCATGAGGCGGCGCAGTTGGCCATAGGTAGAGATGTTGTTGAAGCCGTGATCATGTACGCCTGTGTGCGTCAGGTGTTCGGCCATATCGGCAACCACGTGGCGCCGCGCGCGCGTGAGAAGCTCCGTGTCGCCGGTGAGATCAAAGCACAGCAGCGCGTTGCCGAATTGGAAGCCCTGTGTCCACTGAGTCCAACTGCGCGCGGTGTATTTGCCGGCAGCCGTGAAGACCGGCGCGCCGTCCGACGCACACCAGTGGCGATCGAGGCGCAGCGTCTTCTCTGCAGCCAGCGCCACAGCGCGTTTGATGTCTGCCACAAGGGCTTGCGGCGTCAGCGTCTCGTTCGATTGCACCTGATCCTTCTCCTGCTAGACAAACTTTTCAAATCGCTCAATGACCTGCGCGAGCACGACATCCGGATCGGCGTCCCACAGCGCACGGTTGAAGATCTCGACCTCGATGGGTCCGATGTAGCCGGCCCGCTCCACCAGCAGACGCAACTTGCGGTTGTCGACCACGCCATCGCCCATGAGACCGCGGCCCAGCAGAACATCGGGCAATGGGTTGAGCCAGTCCGAAACATGAAAGCCGTAGATTCTGCCGGCCGCCTGCGCAATCAACTGCGCAACACGCGGGTCCCACCAGATGTGAAACGTGTCGAGGATGACTCCAACCTCGTCCGCATTGTAGCGCGACGCCAACTCGAGCGCCTGGTCAATCGTGTTCAGCACCGAACGGTCTGCCGCGTATATGGGATGCAGCGGCTCGAGACCGATGCGCACGCCGCGCTTACGCGCATAGGGAACCAGCGCTGCGACGCCATCGGCGACCATGTTACGCGCGTCATCGAGATCGATGCCGGCGCAGCCGCCGACCACAAGTACGAGAGAATCCGCTCCGAGCGCGGCAGCTTCATCAGCGGCGCGAAAGTTGTCTTCGATATTTTCCCTGCGCTCCTGCTCCGTAACCGCAGGAAACATGCCACCGCGGCAGACGCTCGAAACATGCAGGCCGGCATCTCCCACGTGGCGAATGCATGCGTCGAGGCCTGCCTCCCGAATTTTGTGCCTCCACAACGCAATCGATGGCACGCCATGGCGGACGCAGCCATCAATCGCTTGAGCCGCGCTCCAATTGGCTGTCGTCATCTGGTTCAACGAGAGCCTTGTCTTGTCTGCCATGCGTTCTGCCTTTGTGAAAAATCCAGATGGGCTACGCCGCGGTTTGCGAGTCGAGAGAAATCTCCGGCACATCGATCCAGCGGCGCTCGCGCCATGACGCCGTGGCCAGCTCAGCTAGTTGCACCCCGCGCGCGCCGTCGAGAAAGCTATGCGGGAAGGGCTCGTCCGATGCAACGTGGCGCAGGAACATCTCCCACTGAACCTTGAACGCGTTGTCGAACTCGGCGTTGTCGGGGACGACGGACCATTGGCTGCGAAAATCAAATGGATTGGGAAGATCGGGATTCCACACGGGGCGCGGCGTGTTCACGCGATGCTGCACCTTGCAATCGCGCAGGCCAGCCACGGCGCTGCCCTCGGCACCGTCCACGTGCAGCGTGAAAAGCTCGTCGCGATAGACACGCGTAACCCAGGACGAGTTGATCTGCGCGAAGATGCCCCCTGCAAGCTCAAACATGCCGTAAGCCGCGTCGTCTGCGGTGCACTTGTACGCCGCGCCATTCTCATCCACGCGCTCGGGAATGTGCGTCGCGCCCGTGCAGGAGACGGCCTGTACAGCGCCGAAGGTGTGGTCGAGAACGTAGCGCCAGTGGCAGAACATGTCGAGAATGATGCCGCCGTCCAACTCTTTCTTGTAGTTCCAAGAAGGACGCTGCGCGGGCTGCCAGCCGCCCTCGAAGACCCAGTAGCCGAACTCGCCGCGCACAGTCAGAATGCGGCCGAAGAATCCCGAGTCGATGAGACGCCGGAGCTTGCGGATGCCGGGCAGAAAAAGCTTGTCCTGGACGACGCCATGCTTCACGCCCGCCTTTTCTGCAGCGCGCGCCAATGCTACGGCACTGGCAAACGTCGTCGAGAGCGGCTTTTCGCAGTAGACGTGCTTCCCTGCACCGATGGCCTGCAATACATTTTGCTCGCGCAGGCCGGTCGAGCCGGAGTCGAAGTAAATTGCGTCGTCAGTGTTTTCAAGACACTGCGCGAGATCCGTGCTCCAGCGCTCGACGCCGTGCGCTGCGGCAATGGCCTTGAGCTTATCTTCATTCCGGCCCACCAGGATCGGATCGGGCATGAGTATGCTTTCATCGTTGAGAATTACGCCGCCCTGCTTGCGGATGGCCAGGATGGAGCGGATCAGATGCTGGTTGAGCCCCATGCGCCCGGTGACTCCGTTCATGATGACTCCGACCCTGCGCTCGTGCATTCCCGCTCCAATTGATTGATTGGCGTAACGACGGAATCGTATCACACCGTTGGCGCTACCTTGCAGCGCTGCTCATCTCTGTTGGCTGCGAATGCGCGGCTAGACCGGAGTGACCCAGAGCAGCGGCTGGCGAACGGGAAAGTTGCGGATGATCTCAGCGGTTTTTGGATCGGGCGGCAGGGTGCGCCAGAGCGCAATGTACTTTGGCTCGCGGCAGGCTAGGCCCGCGAAGAGCAGGCTTGGCTGGCGGTTGGGCAGATCGTCAAAGTACTCCACATCGTGCGCGTAGGGCCACTTGCTCTTGTCCTGGATGTAAGGAAACATGAAGTCGACGGCGCTTTTGTAGCGATTGCCGTTGGGCAGCGTGAACTGCCAGAGATCGTCGGGCGTGTCGCCGGGAACCGAGGCGATCTGGCACACGATGGCGAGCACATCGAGATCGAAGAGCGAGTAGCTGTAAGGCTTGGTGCGCGCCAGCTCCAGCGGAAAGCTGCCATTGGGCGCGAGCTGATCGGGCATGATGTTGTTTTTGAAGCGGTCGCGGCAGAGCGCAAGCGCATCCTGATTGCCGGTCAAGGCGGCAAAGGCAGCGGCCTGCGCCACCCAGCATGTGCCGTGGTTGTTTTTTGCGGCCTCTTCCTCTTTGCCGTTTTTCGAAGTGCTCATCCAGTCGAGATATTGCTCGAACCAGTCGCGTATGCCGGCGAACTCGGCCGCGGAGAAAACATTCTGCTTCTCCAGATGCCGCGCGGCGCGGCTCACCTCGATCAGGTGCAGCGTATCGATGACGCCAGTTCCGCGGCCAGGCGCGATGCCCCAGACTGCCTGCGCGTAATCAAGCGAGGGATTCATTCTGGTTGCGGGGTCGAGGAACCACGCGCGCAGATGCAGCGCGGCGTGGCGCGCGTAGCGCTTGTCGCCGGTAATCATCGCGGCGGCGGTGAGCGCAGGAACCTGCAGGCTCAGCCGGATCAGCGCTTCGCGATGGTCGTTGAAGTTGGCGGGATCCGAGTATCCGTCGCGGCGAATATAGGGGCCGTTGGGGTTCTGGGGATCGGGCCACCAGTAGTCGCCCTCGGAAAAGTAGTCGTGCTTGCCTCCGTGACTGCGCGGCAACGAAGATGCCGTGATAGTGATGGGAGGCTGCGACAAATATTCGTTGGCTGCGCGCAGAATGCGGTCCCGATCGATGTGCGCGATCTCGCGCGCGGTAATCAACGGCTGGCCTGATGCGGCCTTGGCTGCAAATGCGCTGAACCGTGCCGAGCCGGCGATGGCTGCGGCGGAGAGACAGAAACTGCGGCGATTCATATTGAGAATAAACCCCACTAAGAAATGGAAAGAAACGCGGGCTCAATACCTTCGCTGACCACGGCAAGAGCAGACGGGCCGGCCTTGCGATCGATCGAAATCCGCGCCCGGCCATTGTACGTCTGCACCAGGCGCGAGCCGCTGGGCGTGCCGAGGTTGTCAATGAGCCGGCCAGGACCGGCGAGCGAAAAGCGAACAACGTTCTTTGCGTCGAGGCAGAGGACGCCGTTCGCATCGAAGAGTTTTGTTTCGACGGTTACAGTGTTCGCATCGCGGGCAATCTCAGCCAGCGTTAGCTTCGCCGGCGCGCCCCACTTCGCTATCTGATATTCGAGCTCAATCTCATCGCTCACGGTTGCGCTACCTTTGGTTGCCACCACGCGGAGATGATTCTTGCCGGGCGCGAAGTTGACCATCCAGCGCAGGCCGGCGGCGGGGAAATTCTGGCTGTCGCGCTCGCGCGCGCCGGCAGATTTTCCGTTGACGAACAGCTCAGCCGTTGGACAGTTGGAATAAACCTTCACCATGCGCGGCTCGCCCTCTGCGCCATAACGCACCGGCCAGGAGTGGCCGTAGATGTGCGCCATGGGCTCCTCACTCCAACAGGACTGGAAGACGAAGTAGCCTTCCTTCCGCGTCATGTCCCGCTCAAGCACGCCCTTCTGGTTGATGCGCGGCACGGGATTTTCCACGCGCAGCGGCGTGGTGAAGTCCTTGAAGACCCACATGGCCGAGCCGGTGAGCCAGGGCAGCGTCTCCTGCACTTTGAGATGCCAGTCGAAGAGATTGCAGGCGTAGCTCTCGGTCCAGTTGGCGTCGCGCGGAACGTGTGGCGGTCCGGGAGCAGGCACGTAGTCGAAGCCGAGACCGTTCGATCCCGGCTGCGCCAGTTGCTCGTCGGGCAGCTCGGAGTGCCGGCCGGCGTGGCTGTCGGCTCCCCACTCGATGTGAATGAAATGTTTCACCTGGTCGCGGGCCGCTGTGATCGACTTCTCATAATCGGTGTAGACGCCTCGATACCATCCGTCCCAGATGGAGGGCGAATAGACATCGGGAATGTCGCGCGCAAAGTCACAGCGGCGAATGCAGGTGACGCGCGATGGATCGAGCGAGTGCGCAAGCTGGTTCATCTCCTGCATGAATCCGCGAATCGCATCGTGATCTCCAGACGGATACTCGCCGGGCCAGTCGTCTTCATTGCCCAGGCCCCACATCAGGATGCAGGCATGGTTGAAGTGCTGGTCGATCAGGTGGACCAGCATGGTGCGCGTCTGCTGCTTCCATTTTTCGTCGCCAATGCCGGAGCGGCACCACGGCGCTTCTTCCCACACCAGCAAACCAAGCTCGTCGCAGAGATCGAGCACCAACCGCGACTGCTGATAATGGCCGAGGCGGATGAAGTTCGCGCCCATGGCCTTCACCAGCTTCATCTCCTCGCGGATCAGATCGTCAGGTTGAGCGGCGGCGTAACTGGCGTGATCCATGTGGCGCTGCGTGCCGCGGATCAGCAGGCGCTCACCGTTGAGCTTGAAGGGACCGTGGTCGACAAATTCCACATGGCGAATGCCGAAGCGTTCCTTTGTGGAGCACAGACCAGATTCCGTGGTGAGCGTGACGCTGCATGAATAGAGATGCGGCTGCGCCGGCGACCAGAGCGCTGGCGAAGCGATTTCGAACGATGCAATCTCTGTCTCGCCGGTCCAAACCGCAAGGGCTTTGGTGGATTGATGGATCACGCTGCCAGCGGCGTCACTCACCGTGATATTCAAGGAAGCGTCGCCGGAAAGTTGCTTCGGATTGTAAAGACGCGCTCTTACGCTAACGTGTGCCGGGCCGCCGGGCGCAAATGTTGGCGCGATGTGAACTGCCTCCAGCGAAACTGCCGGCGCGCAGAGGAGATGCACATGACGATATAGGCCGCCGTAGAGGCTGAAGTCGCTCAGGTCAGAGGGTGAGCGCTCGAGATCCGGCGAGTTGTCGCAGAGTACCGCGATGGGGATGCCGTCTTTGGTTGCGGAGGACGCGGCCACCGCATCGGTAATGTCGAAGACGAACTCGTCGTAACCGCCCACGTGCGTGCCCACGAGAGTATTGCCGACGTAGAGCTGCGAGGTCTGGCCCGCGCCCTCGAAGTAAAGCAGCGTGCGGCCGTCTTTGAGCGGATTGAGAACGGGAATGTGCGTGCGGTACCAGCCCTGGCCGCGATAGTAGGGCGTATCGGGATCGCAGGCGTCGTAGTGATTGAAGCAGTGCGGGAGCGAGACATTTTCCCACACCGCGATTTCATCGCCTCGCCAGACCTCCCATGGGCCGTCGAGCGGCCCGCGATAGTGTTGCCAGGCTGCGTCGAGTTGCTGCGATGTGACGGCGCCGGAATCGGAAAGCAGCGAGCGCGCAATGGAAGCGTGCAGCGGGATTCCGGCCTGCGCTGCTGCGGCGGTTGCGGCTATGGACTTGAGGAATTGTCTGCGCGAGGGGCGGGATACCGGGTTTGACATACCCGGTCGATTTTATACCGCCTGGTTCGGTCCCCGGTTGAGCCCGAATCATTGCGCGAGCGAGCAATTGCATCAACGCGGTTCAGAGCGAATAAAGGCCCTCGGGAAGACGATCCGCGCTGACCGTTATTGCGCAGCCATTTGTGGTGGAGGAGTGACTCCCAGCACCACGAGATCGACGCGGCGGTTCATCCGGCGGCCCTCGGGAGTTGCGTCGTCGGCGATGGGGCGATATTGTCCGTACCCGGCCAGAGAGACCTTCCCGGGATCGTAGCCGGCACCATCTACCAGAAGCAGCAGCACGTTCATCGCGCGGGCGGTGGAGAGCTCCCAGTTGGAGCGGAACTGCGCATTATGGATTGGCTTGTTATCGGAGTGGCCCTCAACGCGCAGCTCCAGCCCGTGCTTTTGCAGGATGGCGGCAATGCGCTTGATCTTCTCCGCGGCGCCGGGAAGCAGCGTGGCCTGTCCGCTGTTGAAGAATCCCAGCTCCTTGAGGCTGATGACGAATCCCTCGGGAGTCAAGCTCATCTCGATCTCATGGTTCTTTAATTCGTCGCCCATGACCGCCTGGAGCTGGCGGCGCAGCTCCAGCAGGTCAACGGCCGGGAGAGCGGGCCGCGGCCCTGCGCCGTCTTTTTTGTTCATGCCGGGCGGCGGCGCCAGAGGCGCCTCGACCGGCAAGCCGGAGTAAGCGATGGCGTTCTCCTTGCCGCCTCCCGGAAAGGCGCCGAGCGCCTGGAAGCCGTTGTGGACGGCCTGTGAGACGCGGATGATCGCGTGCTTATCACGATAAGCGGAGGCGAACAGCACCACGAAGAAGGCGAAGAGCAGGGTGATGAAATCGGCATAGGAGATCAGCCACCGGTCGTGGCTGACAGACTCTTCCGCGGCGTATCTTTTCCTTCTCATCGCTTCTTCACCACGGTGGGCGTCCCGGCTCCGCCTGTTCCAGTGCGGGCGGGCGCGGGCAGGTAGCTGCCCAACTGCATCTCCAGCGCGCGCGGATTGACGCCGTCAACGATCGACAGAACCGCCTCCAGGGTCATCTCGCGGATCACCTGCCGCTCGCGCATCCTGATCTTGAGCTTGCCGGCCCAGGGCAGAAAGAAAAGATTGGCCGCGCCGACCCCGTAGATGGTGGCGACAAAGGCAACGGCGATTCCGCGGCCAACCTCGTTGATGTCCTGGAGGTGTTGCATGACTTGAATGAGCCCCAGGATGGCGCCGATGATCCCGATGGTGGGCGAGTAGCCCGCGGCAGCTTCGTAGACCTTGGGAATGCGGTCGGCCTGTTCGCCGCGATAATCGAGCTGCAGCTCCATCATCCGGCGCAGGTCTTCAGCGCTGGCGCCGTCAATGGCCAGCATCAGGCTCTCCTTCAGGAACGGGTCGTGGATCTTGCTCAGTTCCGCATCGAGCGAGAGCAAACCCTCCTTGCGCACCTTGTAGGCATAGCGCAGCAGATTTTTGACCAGCGCGTCGGGCTCCGGCTCCGAGTCCCAGAAGATGTCCTTGAGATGGGTAAATGCCTGGAAGACCACCGGCAGCGGAAACTGCACCATCACGGCCCCGAGCGTGCCCCCAAAGACGATGAGGGCCGCAGTGGGCTGCAGCACCTGCACCAGCTTGCCTCCCTCGGCCACGAGACCAATTCCGATTCCGGCCAACGCGATCAGGATGCCGGTAACGGTGCTCTTATCCACGTGAACTCCACAAAGCCCGGATTCGGATGATGAGAACAGCATCCGGAGATCCGCGATTTGTGGCAAAGCTGGTCACCCATGCGGAACCATCGTCGTTTGCCGACCCAATTTCGCGGACGAATCGGGCATCGGATTCATCGGCATCTGGGCAGAAGATTTTCAGGCGGCAATACATGGGTGTTCCTTTTCGAGGCCGGCGGCCAGCGGCGGGCAATCGCCGGGCTGCTAAAAGCTGACGGAAAGCGACGGCATGCTGGAGGGCAGCGAGAGATTCAAAGCGCTCGAGTAGGCGCCCTGCTGGAGCGCGTTGAAGCCGGCCAGAGCTGCCATCGACGCGCTGGAGCCCTCGCCCGTGCCGTTTGCGTTCTGCGACTGGGCGCCGCTCTCATTCAGCTGCGAGATGGCCTGGCGGAGCTGGGCGTAGTCGGCCTTGGCTGCGGTGAGGTTGCCGGATTTCAGGTCGCTGCCGACCTGCCCGATCTGCGCGGAGATCGCGCTGCTACTGCCCGAGTTGCCCAGCGAGAGCTTCTGCTGCAGCGTGGACAGAAACGACTGCGCGCCGCTGATGTCGCCTGAGCTGAGGTCGGACTCGAAGCTCTTCAGGGCGGAGGATGCGCGGGTGGCAGCCCCGGTGAGAAGCTGGGAGGCCGCGTTGGTGAGGACATTGGCTGGAAAGCTTGGGAGGTGCATGGCAATCTCCTGGACTACGGTGTTGCCGGAGTATGTAGCAGTTCCAATGCCACTGCCGTTTCGGTAGCCGCCGAGGGTCATGCGCTCAAAACAGAGGGGTTAGGGTGAATATCTTGAGCCGCGCGGCCGGCAGATGGGCAACTCTTGCCTGTGCAGGGCCGGTAACCGTGCCGTATTTGGCCCAGTTGAGTTTTTTTTGCTGGTCCCGCACTATAACTGGCTCCCCGACCTGCCGATGTAGGGCCATGCACCCCTTGGGTACCGGCAATCCCTCACCTCCGGATGCAGAACTGTGTATGGATTCCGGCGCCTCAACTGGTCTGCGGAAAGACCGCCGCGCGCGAGCGAAGACCTCGCCGGTGCGTCCGTTTGTCGAACGCCGCCGTCAGCGTCCCATGGAATCGGCATGGCACGAAGCGCTCGAATCTGTCCATCGGATGCTCATCCGCTATGAAGAGACCAACCAGCTTCTGACAGAAGCCGAGGAGAACTACCGCGGTCTTTTTGAAAACGCTCTCATCGGGATCTTCCGGATCAGCTCCGCTGGCAGGCCTTTGATCGTGAACGATGCGATGGCCAGGATCTGCGGCTACGACAGCCCGGATCACATGCTGGCCGAGGTCTCCAACATCGGCGAGCAGATGTTTGTGGACCAGGGCCAGTGGAGCGAGTTCATTCGCGTGCTCCGCTCGAGCGGACTGCAGTGCGGCATCGAGGCCGAAACCAACGTCCGCAACGGCGCGCGGAAGTGGGTGCAGCTCAACGTAAAGGCTGTCCGCGAAGCGGGACGAATCGTTCACTACGAAGGCACAGCCGAAGATATTACCGACCGCAGGAAGGCCGAGGAGCGGATCAGGCATCTCGCGTATTACGACCTGGTCACCGGGCTGCCCAACCGTCCGCTCTTTGAGGAGCGGCTTAGTGAGGCTCTGTCCGCCGCGCGGTGGAAGGGCCAGGGCGTGGCGCTGCTTCTGCTCGAGGTGGGCCGGTTCAAGATGATCAACGACTCGCTGGGCAAGATCTTCGGCGACCGGCTGCTGCAGGAGATTGCAGCGCGGATCAAAACCATCGCGGGTGAGGACATCACCGTCGCCCGCCTGAGCGGCGCGGAGTTCGCGATTATCCTCGAAGATGGAAAAGCCCTGAAAAAAGAAGTGGAACAGGCCGCGCAGCAGGTGATTGCGGCCGTGAGCTCCGAGTTCGCCTTCCTCGGCCATTCCTTCAACGTGTCGTGCGTCATGGGCATCAGCATGTTTCCAGGCGACGGCCGCGACAGCCACACGCTGCTGGAACGCGCCGATGTGGCGCTCTACTCGGCCAAAGAGCACGGCCCGAACGAGTTCCAGTTCTTCTCGGCGGAGATCGACAACCAGATCCGTGAGCGGCTGCGGCTGGAAAATGCATTGCGGATGGCGCTCGAGCGCAACGAGCTCTTTCTCGTGTACCAGGCGCAGGTGGACACGCGCACGGGCGACGTTTCAGGACTTGAGGCTCTGCTGCGTTGGACACATCCGGAGCTGGGCCTGGTGCCTCCGTCTGAGTTCATCTCGATTGCGGAGAGCAGCGGCCTGATTGTGCCCATCGGCGAGTGGGTGCTGCGCACTGCGTGCACCCAGGCGCGGCGCTGGCAGGATGCCGGGCTGCCCGCCGTACCGGTAGCGGTGAATGTCTCCGCAATCCAACTGCGGCACCAGGGATTTTGCGACCTGATCCGGCGTGTGCTGAGCGAAACCGGCCTGGAGGCGAAGTATCTCGAGCTGGAACTGACCGAAGGGCTGCTGATGAGCAATGTGGACGTGATGTTCACGCTCATCCAGGAGCTGCGTGAGATGGGCATCAAGCTGGCAATCGACGACTTCGGCACAGGCTACTCCAGCCTGAACTATCTCAGGCAGTTCAAGGTCAACCGGCTCAAGATCGATCGCTCTTTCGTCCGCGAGGTTCACGAGAACTCCGACGATGCAGCCATCACGACGGCGATCATCAACATGGCCAAGGCGCTCAACCTCGACGTTCTGGCCGAGGGTGTTGAAAACGTAGAGCAGCTCGACTTTCTGCGCGCGCAGAACTGCTACGCGATTCAAGGTTTCTATTTCAGCAGGCCGGTAGCGGTGGACCAGGTTGTGGCCCAGTTGCAGAATCCCTTTATTCAATAGAAGCGCCCCCGCGCCAGCCCGTTTCAGAGAGATTTTCCACATCGGGCCGGCCGCTGAAATAGTGCTCACGGGATGCCGATAGTGGGATGAACGCAACGTAATGCCGAAGACGGCCGGTGAGAACCGCACCGTCATGCGCGCTTCCGCGGAGGAGTTTCAGCACATGTTTTCAATCATTGGCATTGTCGTTGTCTTCGGAGCGGTGCTGGGCGGCTTCATGATGGAAAAGGGGCCGCTGCCCGTTCTGATTCAGCCCTCCGAGTTCCTCATCATCGCCGGTGCGGCTATCGGGACCATGCTGGTCGGCAACCCGATGTACATCCTGAAGAAGATCATCGGCTGCGTCCTGCTGGTGCTCAAGGGATCGAAGTACTCAAAGCAGCGCTACCTCGACTCGCTGAAGATGATGTTCCAGATCTTCAACAAAGCGCGCAAAGCCGGACTGGTGGGCATCGAGGGCGACATCGAGGAACCTGAAAAGAGCCCGCTCTTCGCCAAATACCCTGACTTTCTTCACAACCATCACGTGCGCGACTTTGTCTGCGACACCATGCGCATGGCGATCACCGGCGGCGCAACGCCGTTCGATGTGGACCAGATGATGGAGCTCGATATGGACGTGCATCACGCCTCGTCAACCCAGCCCGCAACGGCGCTCTCCACCGTTGCCGATGCGCTGCCGGGCTTGGGAATTGTGGCAGCCGTTCTGGGCGTGGTGGTCACCATGAGCGCGCTTGGCGGCCCTCCCGAGGAGATTGGCCACAAGGTGGCCGCGGCGCTGGTTGGAACCTTCCTGGGCATTCTGCTCTGCTATGGGGTGGTCGGCCCGCTGTCAGCGAATATGACCAAGCTGATCGAGGACGAGCACGCTTACTATTACGTGCTGCGCGTGATCATGCTCTCCTTTTTGAAAGGCATGTCCCCTTCCCTCGCGGTTGAAGTCGGGCGCCGCGCCGTTCCCGAACACGTTCGCCCTTCCTTCAAGGAAGTGGAACAAGCCTGCCGCCAGAAGGATGGCGCAGCCGAAGCCGCGGCGGCGTAGCGGGCGGGAAAGGAGATCAGTCATGGAAGCGTCACCCCCGATCATCATCATCAGGAAGAAAAAGGGTCACGGCGGGCATCATGGCGGCGCGTGGAAGGTTGCTTACGCCGATTTTGTAACCGCCATGATGGCGCTCTTTATCGTTCTGTGGCTGATGAACGCCAGCAAGCAGGTGCAGGAGGCAGTGGGAGGGTATTTCAAGGACCCGCGCGGCACCTCAAAAATGGTAGGCAGCAATCAAAACGGCAGCGATACCTATTTAGCCATGAAAAAGCAGGACATGACCAAGCTCAAGGACGACCTGCTGCAGTCCATCCATCATCTCGATCCGCTCGACAAGCTCAAGAGCCAGATCGAGATCACGGTGACGGCAGAGGGCCTGCGCATCGAGCTGATGGAGTCGGCCAAGGGAACGTTTTTCGAACTGGGCAGCGCTGTTCCCACGCCCGCTTTGCGTGGCCTGCTCCAGGTTCTCTCCGTGAATTTGGGCCAACTGCCCAACAAGATATCCATTGAAGGCCACACGGACGCGATGGTCTACTCCTCGGGACGGCCCTACGATAACTGGGATCTTTCAACCGACCGGGCCAATGAGGCAAGACGCCTGATGGAGTCAGAGGGCGTGCGGCAGGACCAGATCGCGCAGGTTAGAGGCTTTGCCGATACCCAGCCGCGCCTGCCCCAGAACCCCCAGGACCCGTCTAACCGGCGAGTGACCTTAATCGTTCAGTATCAGGTAGTTGGCGGATCAGAGATGGCGCTTCCCAGCGCCGTGACCAACCAGAATGCGGCCACTTCTGCCACCCCGAAGGCCGGCGCGCCCGCTAACGGACCAGCACCGGGCCGGGCTGGCCTGTAGATCCGGCCAGGAGCGCGACCAGGCGCTCGACTGAGTTCCGGTCCTCTTCGGTTTCAAACAGAAACTTGAGCCCGTCAACCCTTTTCCCATTGTGCGCTACGCAGACGCGCAGTTCCAGAGCCATGTTTTTGTAACTCACTGAAACCATGCCACATGAGTCGGCAGCCACCGGCTCGCGGAACTCCACCGCCATGCCCTCCTTGCTGATTTCCCTGCAACGGCCCGGAATGCGCGAGTCGGCAAGGGTGAGCAGGACCGGCAGGTCCACCAGGTAGCGCGGCGTCCTGTATTCAAATTTCTGCATGGTTGCCGTGGCAAATCAAAGTATAGCCGCCACTCTATTCATTCTGGAAACGATAAAAGTAGCACTCACCTCCGGCCGCATGACACTTAGTATGTATTGCTCATTGATTTCCAATGAGCGAATATCCCTTCAAGCCACAAATTACTAAAGTTATGAGCGCCGATTACCGAGCCTCATACCGACTTCAACTGTCGTATTCCGAGAGGGTGAAATGGAAGCTACAGCTTTCTCGCTGGATAGTGCGTCTCAAATACCAGCGAATTCTATTGCCGGTGCAGCTAATAATAAACTTGAAAACAAACGGACTTCCCGTGAGCACAGCAGTTCAGCCGGACGGCGCATCCTGATCGTCGAGGACGATGTCGATCTGGCCGGATTCCTTTCCGCCGAACTCGAGGCGCAGCACTATACCGTAGACGTGATTCACGACGGAGAAGCGGCGCTGGCGGCGCTCGAATGCGCGCATCAGTACCATCTGCTCATCCTCGATCTCAATCTGCCCAAGCTCGACGGGATCGCGTTGATCGAGCGCGTTCGGCCCTCACAGCCCAGGCTGCCCATGATGGTGCTCACGGCGCGGAGCGGAATTGAAGACAAGGTGAAGGCCTTCCACACCGGCGCGGACGACTGCCTCACCAAGCCGTTTTCGCTGATGGAGCTGATGGCCAGGGTGCAGGCTCTTCTGCGCCGGAACTCGGGGATGATTCCCAATGCTTCAAAGATCAGCGATCTGACGCTGCTGCGCGAGGAGCGGCGCGTGGAGCGGAACGGCCGGAAGATCGAATTGACGCCGCGGGAGTTCGCCATCCTCGATGTGCTCATGCGCAACGCGGGGCGGCCGGTATCGCGGGCAACGCTGCTTGCCGAGGTATGGAATATGCCTGGAGAGCCCTCCACCAATATCGTCGATGTCTATATGAAATACGTGCGCGACAAAGTCGACCTGCCCGGTGAACCCCGGCTCACCCACACCATCCGCGGATTCGGTTATGAACTTCGTGAAGGCTGACCGCATCGTGGAAGACGCCGCCGGCGTCGCCGCGTTGCGCGAGGAACACGCGCAATTCTGCGCCGAAGTGGCGGATGGCCTGCACGCTCTGGCGCAGCCGCTCACGATCGTGCGCTCGGCCATTGCCATGCTGGCCACGGCGAAGGACGGCGGGACCGGCTGCGAAAGGTATGTGGATCTGTCTGCGCGGCAGATCGAGCGCACCTGCCAGCTCTTCTCGTCTGTGCAGAGTCTTCTGGCGACGAGGATGCCCGCGGAACAGGAGGCCATCGATTGCGAGAGCCTGCTGTCGCGGATCTTCGAAGACCGCTCGCACTCGCTCGATGCGCTGGGCATCCGGCTGGTTCAGGCTTTGCCGGAAGCCGCCGGCACGATCGTCGGCGACCGGCAAAGAACCGGGCAGGCTCTCTCAGCGGCCATCGATACGGCCATTTCCGTCTCTTCCGCGGGCGATGTTATCCAAGTTGATTCCTCTATCTCCGATGGCTGCTTCGAGTTTGCCGTGCAAAGCACCTGCAGGCAGGAAAATGACCTTAAATCAGCCGACCGTCTCAATCTCTCCCTGGCCAAGGCGAACATCCTGAGCCAGCGGGGCAGGTATCACTTCACCCTGGACCCGTTTCGCATCTTGCTTGCGCTGCCGGTCCAGCAACCAAATATTGAGAACAGCGAGACAGTTCCTTGCGAGGCGTGCACCGTGTAGAGCGGCGCGCGACTCTTTCTCCCAACCAGTTCCATCCAACTTTCTTCACACATTTTGTACGCGGGAATCGTATGGGCATAGCTGTGGTTCAAACTGAACGTTTGGAAGATCGTTATCCGTTCAATGTCATCGTCGTGAGTCCCAACGCACAATTGCGGCAGGAGCTCGAGGAGAAGCTGGTGCCCGAGCGCTGGTGCGTCTTTCAGGCAGGCAGCGGCGCCGGAGCGCTCGAGCTGCTGCGCAAGCACGAGTCCAGCGACGGCGTGCTGCTGCTCGATCCCATGCTGCCCGACCTGGAAGCAGACGGGTTCCGCGCCATCGTTAGCAATCGCTTTCCGAATACGCAGGTGCTGATGCTGAATTCGCAAACCGGCCAGTTGCTGGTGGGCAGCGCGTCGCCCACGCCGGTCTCTGCAAAGCTTGTAAATGTTATCAACGCAGGCGGAGCCGCGCGCAGTACCAGCTTTGCGCCGGCTGTTTCAGATATCTCACAAGCTGCTCCGGAGCGCCATGGCATCAAGCTGCGCGGCATGGTGGGCAACGCGGAGCCGATGCAGCGCATCTGGGGGGTGACGCGCATGGTTGCCGCGCGCAACACCACGATTCTGGTCACCGGAGAAAGCGGCACCGGCAAAGACCTGCTGGCCCAGGAGATTCATCTGATCAGCTCGCGCAGGAATCAGCCCTTCGTCGTGGTGAACTGCTCGGCCATCCCGGAGACGCTGCTGGAAGCAGAGCTGTTCGGCTACGCGAAAGGCTCCTTCACCGGCGCCCTGCAGTCGCGCATCGGGCGCATTCACGCGGCGCACGGCGGCACGCTGTTCCTGGACGAAATTGGAGACATGCCGCTTTCGCTGCAGGGCAAGATACTGCGCTTCCTCGAGCAGGGCGAGGTGCAGCGGCTGGGCGGCAACGACAATCTCAAAGTGGACGTGCGGGTGATCGCCGCCACCAACGCCGATCTCAAGAAGCTGGTGGCCAACCAGCAGTTCCGCGAGGACCTCTACTATCGCCTGGCCGTGTTTCCCATTCACCTGCCGCCGCTGCGCGACCGCATGGACGACCTGGAAGAGCTGGCCCGCTCGTTTACAGCCAGATTTCTGCCCGGCACAGTGCTCGGCCGCGAGGCGCTGCACATTCTGGGGCAGCACAGTTGGCCGGGCAA
>JBAUCP010000822.1:0-2811 GCA_049677625.1 Occallatibacter sp.
GCTTGGTGCTTTCCCAGGTCTCAGAATCGAGACCTAGGGCACCCAGGATTTGTTCTGGATTGAGAGTGGCGGGTTTGGGCTTGGTGCTTTCCCAGGTCTCATCCGCCGCGGCGGACGAGACCTGGGGCACCCAGGGTTTGTGGAAGATTGAGAGTGAAAGGGTAGTGTGGTGCTCGACTTTTTAGGGAACCTCGAACGGACGCATCGCTGCGGAACGCTCCGCGCGGCCGATGCCGGCAAGCAGGTTGTGCTGATGGGCTGGGTGAACCGCCGCCGCGACCACGGCAATCTGATCTTTCTCGATCTCCGCGACCGCTCCGGCATCTGCCAGATCGTGCTCGACAAGGAGCTCACACCGGGCGGCCACGCGCGCGGCGAGCAGGTGCGGCCGGAGTACGTTGTGGCTGCCGTGGGCAAGGTGCGGCTGCGCGCCAAGGACGCCATTAATCCCAAGATGGAGACCGGCGAGATCGAAATCGAGGCCACTGAGCTGCGCATCCTCAACGACACGCGTCTGGCGCCGTTTTCGCCCGCTGAAGAGGCCATCAAAGACGAAGAAGTCCGCCTTAAGTATCGCTACGTGGACCTGCGCCGCGCCGAGATGCAGCGCAACTTCCGTCTGCGCCACGAGATCACGCTGGCCATCCGGGACAACCTGAGCCAGCAGGGCTTTCTGGAGATTGAGACCCCGATCCTGACCAAGTCCACGCCCGAGGGGGCCAGAGATTTTTTGGTGCCCAGCCGCGTGCATCCGGGCGAGTTTTACGCGCTGCCGCAGTCGCCGCAGATCTTCAAGCAGATCCTCATGATCTCCGGCTTCGACCGCTATTTCCAGATCGCACGCTGCTTCCGCGACGAGGACCTGCGCGCCGACCGCCAGCTCGAGTTCACCCAGGTCGATCTCGAGATGAGCTTTCCGCGCCGCGAGTCGGTCTTCGCCGTGGTGGAGCAGTTTCTGGCGGCAGGGTTCGCCGCCGCCGGCGTCACGCTGCCCACGCCCTTCCCGCGCATCACCTACGACGACGCCATGCGCCAGTTCGGCACCGACAAGCCCGACCTGCGCCTGCCCGGATTAACCGACGTGCGCCCCGCGTTTACCGATGAAGCGCTGGCCACGCTGCAGATCGACTTGGCGCTGCCCGTCGTCGCGCTGCGCATTCCCAACGTAGGCGAGCTGAGCCGCAAGGAGCGCGAAGACAACCATCCCCAATTCGACCAGAAAAAGGGCGCCAAGTTCATTGACGATTTCAAGCGCCTGGCCAAGAGCTTCCCTGAGGCCGCCGCCAAAGTGCGCGAGCTTGCAGGCGCATCGGACGCGGACTTCGTCATCGTGGTCGCCGGCGACCCGGCGCACCACATCAAGGCCAGCGATACGAAGTTTCCCGGCCGCCTCTCCGAGCGCGAGATCAACGTCTACGCCGCCGCCGGCAACTTCCGCACCGAGCTGGCGAAGAAGTATGCCGATCGCCACGGAGCCTTCCGCGTGACGGAGCAGACGGTCGTGGCCGCGCATGCACACTCGGCTGCCGATCCGACCGACGGCTCTGCGGCCTTCCATCCCATCTGGATCGTCGACTTCCCCATGTTCGAGTACGAGCTGGCTTCAGCCAAATGGATGCCTGCGCACCATCCCTTCACCGCGCCCTATGAAGCCGACATGGCCAACCTGGTCAGCGACCCGGCCAGTGTGCGCGCCGACTGCTACGACCTGGCCATGAACGGCCTCGAGCTCGGCTCGGGCTCCATCCGTATTCACCGCAAGGATGTGCAGCAGCAGATTTTTTCTTCACTTGGGATTAGCGAAGAGGAAGCGAAAGCAAGATTCGGCTTCTTCCTCGACGCGCTCGAATACGGCACCCCGCCGCACGGCGGAATTGCGCTCGGGTTAGACCGCATCATCATGCTGCTGACCGGCGCGGCCAATCTGCGCGAGGTGATTGCGTTCCCGAAGACGGCCAAGGCGATCGACCTGATGGCCGACGCGCCGACGACGGTGAGCGAGCAGCAGTTGCGGGAACTGCATATTCGTGTAGCGTTGAAGAGCTAGAGCTCTCTGTCTGCCTGGTTTGAAGGCCTCGGCCAGGCAGATTTGACGCCTGAGACAATCAGCCAAACGCCCACAATGCAAATCAAGGCTGAAATTGCGTAGATAGCGAATTGTTGCGTAACGTTTGTGGCTCGCAGCGATTCTGGAAAGTCTCGCTCAGGCGTGAGAAAATTCTTGACCTCTGTAAGTACCAAGAACAGCCCGAGACCAAGCTTCCAGAATTGGATTCTTCGCTGACCCTTAGTTGCTGAGTTTTGGTCTTCTTTCATGATTCATTTTCTTGATGCTATCTATGCCCGATCCAGCTCCGCAAACATCTCGCTCAGCACCACGCGAATCGGTGTTCCCGGCACGGCCAGCTCACCCGCCCTCACCTCTTCGAGCGCCGATCCCGTATATCGATAGGCAATGCGCGGCTCGGGATCGATGATCCACACATGCTCTACGCCAAACTCGCGGTATTCCGCAGCCTTGGCCTGCATCGCGCTCATCGAATCCTCTGGCGAAAGAATCTCGATGGCAATCAGAGGTGGTTGCGTAACGTAGCGCTCGAATTTGTCCCCCGCCCGCACTACCAGCACATCGGGAACCCGGAAGTTTCTGACCTTGGTCTGTGTGCGAAGCGAAGGGAAAACTTCAGCACTCCATTCTTTACGATTCAGCGTAAACAGAAACGTCAAATAACGCTGAATGATCGAGTGCTCTTTCTCGCCCAAGTTGCGCTCCTCGATCCGCCCATCCACGAACTCGCGGTCGGGGCTCCA
>JBAUCP010000823.1:0-6718 GCA_049677625.1 Occallatibacter sp.
ACGAACAGCAGCAAGCCCGCTTCAACCAATGGCCGCACCTCCAGCACCGGCCGGTAAGCGATCATCGTGAACCGCCCGGGTGCTGTGGTATAGATCAGGTACGCATACCCTCCCGACACCGCGCAGATTTCTTCTGGCTTTGGAGTGGACCATAGGCCGGTCGGCACTGCCGGATCGCGAAACCCCAAGGCGCAGGTGGCGAGAAAAGGCTGCACCGCTTTTGGGGCAGATCCGGCGACTGTGCTTTCCCAGGTCTCAGAATCGAGACCTGGGCCACCCGGCGCACCCGGGCGAATCAATACTTCCAGCGCGCCGCGCTCCACTTCTTCTGCGTCGCGGGGATAAACGAAGTGCCGCGCCGGAAGAATCAATGGCCGCGCAGCCAATACCTCAGCCTGCCATGCGTGCGGAAACCGCAGATCGACTATGGGTGCGGGGATGGGAACGGGAGCGGTCACGGTTGTGCCTCGTATTGGAGGATCCAGCTTCTTTGCTCCTCTGTGTCGGGAACAGGGCACTCGCGGGCGGCTTCGATGGCAGCCAGCGCCTGGTTCGGCCGCCAGCCCAGATGGATCAGAATGGATGCGGCGATCACGGTCGATCTTCCGATGCTGCCCCTGCAATGCACGCCGATGCGTTCCCCGTTGCGGGCGCGATCCGCCAGGCTGGCGGCAAATCTTCTGAAGCTTGAAACATCGGAAGGAGTTTGCCGATCGGGGATCGGATAAGAGAGGAAATTCAAGCCGGCCTGCTCGGCGAGCGGCCCTTCACGCGCGAGTCCCAGCGATTCAGCTTCCCAGGGTTCCAGCATGGAAACCAGGGTTTGAATGCCGTCGCGTTTCAGACGCTCGAGTTCATCCTCCAGCCAATCGTCGCCGCGAGGCCGCAGCACGATGGCCAACTTTGAACTCGTCTCATCGTGGCTCAGATCATTGTGGCTCGGATCGATCCAGAAAACGTCCCTCACAGTCCCTCAACTTTCTGCCCGGACCAGAATTACCTTACGATCATAGCCATTGGCACGCGACCTGAAACAGCCCTCAAATCCCGCGCCGCACAAATGCAGAATCTGACTCTTTTTATCGCTACCGCGCATCCATGCAACGAAGGGACAAACCATGCAGCGGGGAGACAAACCATGAAAGTAGTTTTGTACGGCGCGTCGGGCATGATCGGCAGCCGCATTCTCGAGGAGCTTTTGAGCCGCGGCCATCAGGTCACGGCGGTCGTGCGCAATCCCAAGAAAATCACCGCTGCCGGCGTGCGCGTGCTCACAGGAGACGCCACCGAGGTGGACAGCGTGGCAGAAACCGCGAAAGGCGCAGACGCTGCCATCAGCGCCTACGCGCCGCCGCAGGGCGAAGAGGCGACCCTCTCCGCCGCGGCTTACGCGCTGCTGGATGGGCTGGCCGCGGCCGGAGTGAAGCGGCTGATCATGGTGGGCGGCGCGGGCAGCCTGGAGGTGGCGCCGGGCGTTCCGTTGGTCGATGCGCCGGGATTTCCGGAGGCATACAGAGACATTGCCATGGCGCACCGCGATGTTCTGCCGATCCTGAAAGAGTCAGCTTTGGACTGGAGCTACCTGAGCCCCGCGGCCTTTATCCAGCCCGGCGAGCGGACCGGCAAGTTTCGTCTGGGCGGCATCACCCTGCTCGCAGACGAGAAGGGCGAAAGCCGCATCTCGGCTGAGGACTACGCCGTCGCACTCGTCGACGAGCTTGAGAATCCTCAACACATCCGACTGCAGTTCACCGTGGCCTATTGATCATGAGAAATGCTCCCAGCCGCTCGGATTGAGCGGCTGCGCGCCCTGCTGCGTGATCAGCGTGGCCGGCGGCCTGCCCACGCGTCTGCTGACGATGCGCCCGATCCGCGTCACCGGAACGCCGGCAATGGCGCGCGGAATGCGTGTGCCGGGGGCGGCCGTGAAGAGCAGCTCGTAATCCTCGCCGCCGTTCAGCGCCTGCTCGAGCGTTGCGCCGGGGTAAAGGGGTAGCTCAGCCGCATCCACTTCCGCGGCAACACCGGACTCCTCGCAGAGGTGGTTCAGGTCGGTCGAGAGCCCGTCGCTTAAATCGAGGCCTGCTGTGGCCAGCCTGCGCTGCGCCAGCAGGAGCCCCTGCGCAATGCGCGGCTGCGGGTAGAGATGCGGCTGGAGGGCTGCCTCCATTCCGGATGGAATGCGCAAACCGCCCGGCCGGGAAGCCTTGCTGACCTTAGATTCCCCGGCAAGCATCGCCAGCCGCGCCAGCCCGGCCGCCGCACCACCCAGCTTTCCGGTTACATAAAGCAAATCTCCCACCCGTGCGCCGGAGCGCAGCAGGGCCCGCCCGCGCCGGACCGCGCCAACCAGCACTACGTCGGCCACGGCAACCGGCGACTCGGCCAAATCCCCGCCCGCGAGAGGCGTCTTGTGTGCCTCAGCCAGCGCCAGAAATCCGTCGTAAAACCGGTCGACCCACGTAGAACCCCACGCAGCGGCGCTCCGCGCTTTTTCCTTTTGGACGAGTTCCGGTGGTAAGCCGAGCGATAGAAACGCCGCAACCGGCCGCGCGCCCATGGCGGCCAGATCGCTCAGGCCGCGCGCCAGCGTGCGATGGCCCACAACTTCAGGCGGATGCCAGTCGAGCCGGAAGTGGCGGCCGGCGATGGAAAGATCGGTGGTAACAGCCAGCTCTTCGCTGGCCCGCACCTTAAGCAGGGCGCAGTCGTCGCCAATGCCCAGCCGTAAACCGGCTCCGCCACTGCCTGCGCGGGCCCGAATCCGGCGGAGCAGCCCGAGCTCGCCTGTGGATTCCCGCCCAGTCTGGTTTCTCGATCGCATCTCTTTGAAGATAGGGCAAATCGCCGCCGGCTGGCCTGCGGGCAAGCGGCAGATTGCGCGGAAAAGACCTGCTCCGCCCCGCTTCGCATACCAGATGCATTGATTCCATTGTGGTTACGAAAAACTCTGCCTCGCCCGCCAACCCGGAGGAAGTTTGCCTCGTCTTTAAGACATGAGCCAATTCAGCCATGCGCTACCACCATGGCATCATTGACCCTCGAAAGGCCGATTTGTTAACCTTAATGAAAGTTCTCGCATTGGCTCACCCTGGACGTGTATGTTTCGAAGGGGCTGATTTTGGGCCCACGCATTGCTGCGTAATTCTTCGAAAACGGCGAATCGCGATCGTGCAAACTTGACGGGACGAGAGGCACAGATGCTGCGCAAGCGCTATTACATTCTCTTTGTCGCACGGGATGAAGACGGCAGGGTCCGCAAGATTCCGCTTCCTCTTCATTACGCTTACGGCTTTGTGGCTGCTGCGCTGGTGGGTACCTTCACCATCGTCGGTCTGGCGGGCTCGTACACGCGGATGCTCCTGAAGACCGAGAGCTACAACGAAGTGCGCCAGGAGCGCGAGACGCTGCGCAAAGATTACAAGCAGATGGCGCAGATTGCGCATGACCGCAGCGTGCAGGTGGCGTCACTGGGCGCGCTGGCCAACGAGGTTACCGCTCTCTACGGCCTGCGCCAGAACAGGATGGCCGCCGAGGCCAAGATGCAGGCGGCCGCCCAAGCGGCGACAGCGCCCACGCCGGTGAGCCTGGCTCAGGCGGACGATGTAAACCAGCAGCAGATTACCCACTCCATCGATCAGTTTTACGCGCTGCGTACAGACGCGCTCTCCGGCCGGGTTTCGCGTGCGCTGGAAAGCGGCCTTACCTCCGACTTTGACGGCGACTGGACCGAGCTTGCCGATGCGCCGTCTCTCTGGCCCATTCAGGGCCCCATCGCCTCCAGCTTTGGCGAGCGTGAAGATCCCATCAACGGCGAGGGTCGCTTCCACTCCGGCATCGACATTGACGCGCCCTACGGTACGCCGGTGCGCGCCGGCGGCGATGGCGACGTTTCCAGCGCATCCATGGGCGCCGGCTACGGCCGCGAGGTGGTGCTCGACCACGGCCACGATGTTGTCACCGTGTATGGCCATCTGTCGGCGGTTGCCGTTCTGCCCGGCCAGCACGTCATTCGCGGCCAGGTCATCGGCTATGTGGGCCAGTCGGGCCGGGCAACGGGTCCTCATCTTCACTATGAGGTCCGCGTGCACAACGTTCCCGTGAACCCGCACAAGTATCTGCGCATGACCTACGCGCAGGCTGCAATGGCAGACCAGAACCAGGCTTCGAACTCCGGACAATAAGGATCTTCGAGAAGCATCCACGGTGCTGCTCCCGAATGAGGGAGCCGTTCTTATTGGAGCGCGGGCTTTACCGTCGAGGCCGGGTCAGGCTTTTGCAGCCGGCTCACCGTGCACCCGTCGAAGACGAAGTTGAAGGTTCCAGAATTGACAATCTCCATATTCAGCCGTGCAGGAATGGGAAAGCCATCGAGCGTTTGATATTCGATGTCGACGTGCATATCCTGCGCCTGATCGGCGGCGCTCCCGGCCGGCTGCACGTGCGCCTGGAAGCTCTTCACCAGCAGCCCCTGGTCGGTCGGCTTGTAGGCGGGCTGAAACTTGATGGAGACGCTCTTCATATCCACGTCGAAGTGCTCGAGCAGCAGATCGCTCGAGAAGATCTCAGTCAGCGCCATGTCGCCCTGCTCGGCGTGAATGGTATGCAGCGTGCCGGTGTGGGTAATCGTCAGGCCCTGTGAGGAGCCCGGCACCGCGGAACCATCGATGAAAGGCGTCCAGAACTGCAGAAAGCCTTGAAGCGTCTGCTCGGTTGCTTCGCGCATTTTGGCGAGCATCTCGTTCGACGCCTGGTCAAGCGGCTTGCCCGGGTCTGAATCCTGGTTCCAGTCGAGCGTGGAGCCGCCCTGCAAGTGCGCATGCAGATTGATTTTGACTGACTTGAGCAGCGCGACCGGTTCATCGTTGTCGTTCACCGCGGTTCCGGGGCTGGCGGTCATGAACAGCGCGCGCCAGTCGGGATGCACGGCGCAGTCAAATCCATTCAGTCCCGACCTGGTGGCGGAGTAGTAGAGTTTGCCGGTCTTGGCCAGCCACGCATCATCGGAGCTGGAGCTTGCGGCAGATGCGGCCGGCAGCGTTGTTTGCGTGGGCGGCGCCGCGCTTTGCACGGCCGGCGTGTCCTGCGCCTGCGCCATGGAGACCGCAAGGGTCAGGGCAAGGCTCAGGACACGCAAGCGTAAGCGGCGCTGCGGGAATGAGGGCAAAGAAGGGGGGATCAATGGGGATGCGGCCTGGAAGAGCGAAAGTTGACCCATCAAAAAAAGCCTGCTTTCCAGATGATTCTGTATTGTCCTTCGTTCCTAATCGGAAAGCAAGGCAGATTCCCCGGAGCGCATTAGTCCGCTCCATCTGTTGTGGAAAGCCGCCGCTTCTGGGGGCCGCGCCGGCTCGATCGCTGTAGCCTTTGAGACGCTATTTCCTAAAGCGCTGTGCCCCTCATGATATCGTTATCTCCGATTCTCGTTCCCGGAGAACACAGGAGGTATTTTGCCGTGCATCACCGCTTGTGCATTCTTGCTGCACTGCTTGCTTTGACTCTTCCGGCCGCCGCGCAGGATCGGGCCGCGGAAGTGCAGACCGCTTTCGCCCGCGCACAGCATCTCAAGAGAGGCATCAACGTCTCGCACTGGTTCTCGCAGAATCCCGGCGACTACTCGGCGCACCACACCGATACCGAGACTACGCCCGACGACATTGCGACCATCGCAAGGCTCGGCTTCGACAATGTGCGCCTGAGCATTGACGCTGCCCCGCTGGAGCAGTACGCGCACGGCCCCGAGGGCCTGAACAGCGACTTTACCGGCCGTCTCGACCGCGCCGTCGACACCATTCTGGCCGACGGCATGGCCGTGACCATCGACGTGCATCC
This sequence comes from Occallatibacter sp., assembly GCA_049677625.1. Taxonomy (GTDB): domain Bacteria; phylum Acidobacteriota; class Terriglobia; order Terriglobales; family Acidobacteriaceae; genus Telmatobacter. The sequence goes on from JBAUCP010000823.1 coordinate 5,833, forward strand.
CGAGGACAACTACAAACAGGCGATGCGGACCGACAACAATGCCGTCGACCGTTTCGTGATGCTCTGGCGCAAGCTGGCCGCGCACTACGCCGGCCGCGACCCCGACCGCGTCTTCTTCGAGATACTCAACGAGCCCGAGGAGAACGATCCTTACCGATGGGCCGGCATTCAGGCGCGCGTAGCCGCGGCCATCCGCGAGGCGGCGCCGCGCAACACCATCATCGCCACCGGCCCCAACTACTCCGACATTGCCGATCTGCTCACCATGCACCCTCTCGAAGACGGCAACGTGATCTACAACTTCCACTTCTACGATCCGCATGAGTTTACCCACCAGGGCGCGGGCTGGGGTGAATCCTTTTGGAGTTACGAGCACGGCATTCCCTATCCGCCCACGGAGAGCTCCATGCAGGATCTGCTCAAGGAAGTGCCCGACCCGGCCAACCGCTATCGGCTTGAGAACTACTGGCTCGATCACTGGGACGGGCATCGCATCCGTCTGCTCATCGATGAAGCCGCCGCGTGGGCCAGCGCCAATCATGTGCCGCTCATTTGTAATGAATTCGGCGCCTACCGCCCATACTCCGACCCGGTCTCGCGCACCAACTGGATCCGCGACGTGCGCACCGCGCTTGAAGCCGACTCGATCGGCTGGGCGATGTGGGATTATCACAACGGCTTTGGCGTTGCGGTCAGGGACAGGGACGGCAAGTCGGTAGTCGATCCGCAGACAGTGGAGGCGCTGGGGCTGAAGGGGCAGTGAGAGCGTGTTAGCGGAGTTAGCGGAGTTGGGTTCGTGCAGCAGCTTCTGCCATTGCTCTAACTCTGCTAGAACCACGACCGCGTAGATTTGTGGTTTCCCAGGTCTCAAACACGAGACCTGGGG
>JBAUCP010000824.1:0-2677 GCA_049677625.1 Occallatibacter sp.
CGCCGTGCCCATTGGAGACGCCGTTGGATTTGTGGGCCGCGTGAGTTCCATTGCGCGAGCCGCCGTGTCCGTTGCCGTTCGCGTGGGCTCCGTTTCCAGTTCCATGGTGCCGGCCGTTGCCATTGCCATTACCGTTGCCATTGGTGTGGCCATTGGCGTGGTGGCCATTGCCATTGGTATGGCTGCCGTTGCCGTTGCCGCTCGTGTGGCTGCTGTTGTTGCTGCCATTGCCGTTTGCGGTCCAGCGGGCGCCAGAGGTGAGCCGCGAGCCGTTCGCCGGACGGGCACTCGTGCTGCGCGTGTCGCGGTTGGGCCTGCGCGCTGGACGGCTGGCGGAGGAAGCCTGGGCCGGCTTGCGGTCGCGCGAGCGAGCCGCAGGACGGCTGAAGTGCGGACGTGCTGCGGCCGGCTTGCCGTTTGAGGCGGGCTTGTGAGCAACCGGAATCCGTGGCGCGTGCGACTCGGCGGCAATGCGCGGCGCAACCGGAGCTGCGGGCGCAACTGGAGCCGCGGGTACAAATGAAGTTTGAGCCGCGACCCGGGCGGGCGGCGCCGATACGGGCGCAACCGGCTCCTCTTCGAAATCGCGCGAGTGCAGAAAGTAAGGCGACGCCGCCATGGCGGAGCTGGCGTAGACCGTGGGCGCCACCGTGAACTCCGGCAGCGTGCCGGCCACATAAAACTGCGGCGCGTGGCCCAGTGAAATAGTGTGCACCTGGCGCGTGGCCACCAGCCCGCGCAGCACTTCCCTCACCTTGCTGCGCGCGGTGAGCGGAGCCAGGAACAGCTCCACTTCCTCCATGCTGGCGGCGATCACCGCCTGCAGGTAAATGGAGGCGAGCACGGAGATCGCCGTCACCTGCGAGGTGGATGCGCCCTCGGCAATGGCCTTCTGGAAGCGCTGCCGCAGCAACTGCCACTGCGCCGGACGGCCCGGCGCGGAGACGATGGGAATGATGCGAAGCTGTTGCCAGAGCTCGGTAATGGCGCGCAGCACCGCACCCTCGGTCACTTCCTTGCCCAGCGTATGCTTGAGCTGCGGAATAGCGAGGTCGCCGGTTTCGAGCAGCTTGTAAGCCTGGATGGCCAGTTGCGAAACCTGCCGCGAGCCGGTCAGTTGCGGGCTCCGCCGCCAGTCGCGGTCGCCGCGCAGAGCGTAGACGTAAGGCAGAACCCAGGCCGCCACCACAAAGTCAGGCTGCTCGCTGGGCTGGCCGAGCAGGTTCAGGCGAACTGCGACGCCATCGGTCTCAAGGCGCACCAGCAGTTCTTCGGCCAGTGCGATCTGCTTGGGATCGGGAGCGGGATGGCGGGTCCCGGCAACTGCTTCGACAAACGAAGGCGCAACGCCGACGGAGAACTGACGCCGCGGCATGAAGAGACAAAATCCGGTCTCCTCGATCCAGGTACGGGCATCTTCAAGAGTAAGTGCCCCATTTCCATTCAAGCGCAGCCTTTCGGCGCGCGACGCTTCCAATTGCTCTGATGTCAAAGAAAAACCTCACTTCCAGGCTGGCGATACGGCATAACCTGAGATCTTGCGTCCGTCATTGCCTCATGCAAAGGCCGCCGCATGGCATTACCCCACAGACGAAATCCGTCCGCGGGCGTGATCCATTGGTAGTTGCGACGACTAAATAGTGCATTCCGGGATACATAGTCCCGGGTTTTGCCTGTAGCGCCCGGCTGACCCCGCTCCTGAGAGCGAGAGCAGCCACCTTCCAGAAGTCCTAAATTCTGTGGAAGGCCCGCAGGATCTCTCTCCAAGAATACAGCAAAGCGATTGGACGTCCATGCGGGCAACTGGTTGGGTGACTGGTCTTACCAAGCTCCAACAATAGCCATTCCATACGTGCCGGGTCAAGAGCCGTGTTCACCTTGATGGCCGAATGGCAGGCAATGGAGGCGGCAATCCGCGTCCGCAGCGTCGTAAGATCCTCATTCCGCTCAGGTTCCATGTTGTCGGCAGCGGACTGGTCGATGACCTGGCTGAGCATCCGCTCGAGCGCCGGACCCTCCAGGCCAACCGGCGCGGCTTTTACGGCCAAAGTTTGCGGTCCGAAGGGCTCCACCTCGAACCCATTGCGCTCCAACTCCTCGGCAATGCGCGCAAATATAACCATCTGTTCGGGTTTCAGCTCCACGAGCAGGGGCATGAGCAGCCTTTGGCGCTGAACCAGTTCCACATCGCGGTCGCGCAGAATTTTTTCAAAAAGTACCCGCTCATGTGCCACATGCTGGTCGATGATCCAGAGCCCATCCGGCCCGGTGGCCAGAATGAACGACTCCCGCAACTGGCCCAACGGTTTGAGCGAGCCCAGATGGTTCAGGTTGGCCTCAGCCTGTTCGGCTTCCACCTGCGCCGTGGCTGCGGCCGGATCGGGTGCGGCTGTCGCGCCAATCAACGGGTCGGCAATCAAGGGGTCAGTATTCAAGGGGTCAAGGAAGGCAGCAGCTGCCTCGCCCAGAGCCTGCCGGTCAAAACTGCCAGGGTTGAGCCCGGCGCCTTCCGAGCCCCCGGCGCCTTCCGAGCTATGGAACGGCAGCGTTCCGGGAACGGGCAAAGGCACGCGCGGCGTCAACTGGAAGGGCTCAGCCTGCGCCTGCTGGAGCGCTCCGGCGTCGGAGTCCGGCGCGCCCGGCAGCGGCGACGCCGCCGGCGGCATCAGCGACGGGC